>JAJYGU010000390.1 GCA_021784975.1 Planctomycetota bacterium | reverse complement strand
CCTGAGGTGCTCGCATGTCCCACGCTCCGGCGAATGCGGTTTCGCGAAGGCCCCGCCCCTCGGTGCGTTCTCGGGCGGCCGTCGAGAAGCTGACCCGCTGGGCGGGGGGAATCTTGTTGGCAGCATTACTCGTCCTGCTGGCGGCCGGCGGCTTCTGGTGGTGGCGGCAATCGCGCATCAACGTCTCCACCGACAATGCCTACGTGGTGGGCAATATCACCCCAATCGGCGCCGAGGTGGCCGGCCAGGTGGTGGCCCTGTACACGGACGACAACATGGTGGTCCGATCAGGAGAGCCGCTGGCGCAATTGGATCCAATTCCTTATCAGATCGCCGTCGATCAGGCAACCGCCGACCTGGCGCAAGCGAAGGCCGATGCCTTGGCGGCGGAAACGACCGTCCGGCTAAACACGCAAAACCAGGCGGCAGTGCTGCAAGGCGCGCAGGCGAAGGTCCCCGAGTACGAGCGGCTACTGCAGGCCGCCCGCCTCGACGTGGATAGCAAGCGCTATCTGTTGGAAAAAGACGGCCAAGCGCTCGATGCGTTGCGGGCCCAGGCGCCCGGCCTGGAAGCCCTGTTGGAGAATGCCCGCGATTATCAACAGCGATTTGCCCGACTAGCAGCCGCCGGGGCGGTTTCCGGGCAGGCGTTCGACGACAAACAGGCGGCCTGGCGGGACGCCCAGGCGCGGCTGGCGGCGCTGCGAGCGAACATGGCGGCCGCCGAACGCCAGGTGGCTGCGGACAAGGTTTCCCTCAACCAGGCGACCGTCAAAGTGGGGCAGACCCAAAATCAGTTGGAGCAGGTCCGGGCAGGGCTCGGCCAGGCCCAGGCCACCCAGCTCCAACCGAAGGTAGCCGAGGCGGCCGCATTGGCCCAGGCCAACAAGGTGACCCAAGCCGAGGCGAAGTTGCGGGAAGCCAAGCTCCGCCTGGGCTACACGCTGGTCCGCGCGCCCCAGGCCGGAATCGTGAGCCGGCGGACTATCCAGTTGGGCCAGACCCTGGCCGCTCGACAAGCGTTTCTGAGCATTGTGCCTTTGGACTTCAACAATGTCTGGATCGTGGCCAACTTGCGGGAAGAACAGATGGCCGGGGTGCAGATCGGCCAGCCGGTCCGCATCCGGCTGGACGGGATTCCCGGTCGGGAGTTTGGCGGCTACGTGGAGAGCGTGGAGGGAGGGACAGGCGCGGTGTTCTCGCTCTTTCCGCCCGATAATGCGACCGGCAATTTCACCCGCGTGGTGCAGCGACTGCCAGTCCGTATCCGCTTTACCGAAAAGGAGAATTGGCAGATGCGTATTCGGCCGGGGATGTCGGCGCGGATCACCATCGACACTACTCGCTTGGTCCGCCATGAGAACCAGAAGGCAGCCGGACGGTGGTGAGGGGCGTGGGGCGTTCCGCGGGCTGGGGCCTGGTGAAGGGTTAGTAGACGTAATGAAATGATTTTCAATTTTCAATTTTCAGTTTTCAATTTTCATTTTGCATTCTTCCCCGTCGCAGGTCGCACGCTGCGTCGAGGCACGCACGTTTTGCGCCCGTGGGCAACCGCCTGCTCGGCAGCTCTGGCTGGTCTGGCCATTGTACTCGGCAAGCCAGCCTTGGGCGACGAGAAAAGGCCGGAGCCCATCCCGGCCCCTCCGCCCCTTTCGACGAGCCTGCATCCGGGAGTCCTTCATCTCAGCGACGCCTTCGCCTCCGGGCTGGCCGCCGTCCAGGTCGTCCAGGCTCAGGTAGCCACCCGTACAGCCGCGGTGGCGAAGTTCGAGGCCCTGAAGTCGTTTCTTCCGCTGGCGTCCATGCCGCAACTGGCCTACGGGCTTTGGCGGGCGGAGGGCGTGGGGGTGCCGCAAATCGCCTTTCCGGGCATCACCTTTAGCGGTTCGACCTTCAACGGTTTTCCCGGCTTGGACCGGGTGGCCTCCAACGGGGTCAACCTGTTCTTCCCGCTGGACCCCTCGGGCCAGATCACCGCCCTGCCGATCGCCGAGCACGGCATCCAGTTCAAGCAGATCGCGGAACAACTCGTCCGCCGCAGTCAGATGGTGTTGGTCGCTCAGCGCTACTTCGACGCCAAGCAGGTGCTCTACCATCTCCACGTGGCGGAATTGGGGGTGCAGGTGGCCGACCAAACGGTCTCCGTGCTCCAACACCGGCTGGAAGAACGGCAGGCGTATCCGATTGAGGTCGAGCAGGCGCGGATCGACCAGGGCAAGGTCCGCGTCAACTTAGCGGCCCTTCAGCGGGACCAACGGCAGACCCAGCGGGAGCTGGGTTCGGTGATGCACCGCAGCCGGCTGCTGGTGCCCCAGGATCGTGGCCCGCTGCCGATTGGGCCGCAAGAGGATTTCGAGTTCGACCTGGCCGATGCCGAGCCGATCGACCTGCACTGCGTTGCGAACTTCCCTGCCAGCCGGCAAGAAGCGGTCGCCCTGGCCAAACGGCAGCGTTTCGAGGTGCGGATGCTGCTGGAGGGCGTGACCATTGCCCGGCTGCAACAGCAGCGGAGCGTCCTGCGGTTCCTCGGGCTGGGCACGCTGCCGTTGGGGCTGGCCAATCGCGAGCTCAGCGGCCCAACTTCGCTCGGGCTGGTGTTCGGCTTCTACGATGAAATCCCGGCCTTCGACGTGGGCCTCTGGGCTAATTTACGGCGCGCCAAGCTCGACGTGGTCCGCTCGGAGTTGGACTTGGAAAAAGCCTTGGTGGACGTGGCCGTCGATGCCGGCAACTCCTGGGACCAGTGGCAACTGGCCATCCAGAATTGGCAGCAGAAGGAAACCGAGGTGGAACTGGCCAGCCAGCAGTATGCCCGCCAGGTCCAGCGGTATCAAAACCGCCAGGCGATCGTGCTCGACGTGTTGGGGGCGCGGCTGAACGTCGTGCAGGCGGACGCCAATCGCTGGACGGCGTGGTACAACCTGCAGCTTGCCCGGCTGGACGTGCTCCGGGCCACCGAATTGCTGCTGGATTACGTCGAGCACGTAGTTCCTCCGTGTCCGCCCCAGGAAGCTCCGAAAAAGAGCAGTTGGCTGGCGGGGCTTTTTCAGTAACGGCACCCATTGATCGGAAAGGCACAAGATGCGCGATGAACTTCGACTGATCGTGGCTCTTATCGCCTGTGGCTGGCTGTTGGTTGTCTCGTTCCCCTCGCCAAGAGCTCGGAGCGACGACAGCGGAGGACGGGGAGTGGGCGCCGGTGGGCGGCCCGTTACTTCAGCCGGTGCGGACGCGGGGTTGCTCGGCGCCGGGCAGACCTTGGACCTGAAGGTCCGCGAGGTGGTCCCCTGCGATTCGCTCAGCCCCGGCGAACGAGTGCTCAACAGCCGGCCGCCTTTGATGGCCGGAGACCGCTTCGTGGCCGAGGTCCTGCGAGGCGGCGTGCCGTGCGGTATCTTGCTGGGCGGCACGATTACGCAAATTCATCCCCCGGGGACCTTTCGCCGGCCTGGACACCTGGAGATCACCCTGCTGGAACTGGTAGCCACGGATGAGAAATACCCGGTGCCCCGCGCCGTCTCGATCGACATGAACGACCGCCGCTGGAGCACCCTCATGAAGCGGCAGATGCTCAGCCTGCTTCTGGAATTCGAGGGGGCCGGAATCGGGGCCGCCCTCGGCGCCCAACTGGCCCAGAGCAACCCGGTGTTGATTGGCAGCGGGGCGGGCATCGGCCTGCTGGCGGCCGTCGCCTATATCGGCGTGCAACACGGGGCGGAGGCCACCTTACAGCCCGGCGATAGCTTTCAGGTTGTGGTGGGCAAGTGCTCCTACCGGCCGCTGCCCGCCACTACCCCGTTCACCATTTATGCCCCCGACCTGCCGGCGCGGAAGTGAATAGCATGCCCCAGCCAACAGTGCTTAGCGGCCGTCCAAGAACAAGTTGGGGACTGTCCCAATTTTCGTCCGACGAAAATGGGACTGTCCCCTTGGCGAAAGTGGAAGTTGTTGCTGGACGGCCGCTCAGGAGCGTTGCGAAGCAGGCAGCCGTTGCGGGCCTGATGTTGGTGATCTTGTCCGGTTGCGGCCAGCCTTCTCCGAATGTTCCGGAAGGCCAGCCGGAAAGCCTTCCGCCGGCATACCTTCGTTCGGTCATCAGCGAGCCTAAGCTGCTTCGCGTCGCAGAGGAATTCCAGCGTTGGGTGCAGACCGCCAACAGGAGCCCTAAAGGCCGTCCGCTGTTCAGCCGCACCGAGGTCCTGCCGGTCGCCCAAACCCTTCTGCCCTACGGCGTCGGAGTTTACCAACAAGAGCCGCGTCTACCGGTGATTCTCACCACCGGTGCAGGCTGGGGCGAGCTCGGCGCGGAGCAACAGGAGAAGTTCATCGCCGGCATCTATGAGGAGTTGGCCGGGCGACTGGAGCGTGCCGGCCTCGACCATCCCTACCGGCCGACGCTCACCTTGCAGACTCCGCAGGGGCTGCTACTGGCGTGGATCAATGGAATGTTCCCGCGGGAAAGGCTGCTGCACGGCGAGTGAGGTGACCAGAATGATCGCGCGCGCCAGTTCTCTCTGGGACCGGCTATTGGCGGCGGCGCCCTTGGCGGCCATCGCAGTGATCTGGTTGACCACCGCCGGCCATACGCTGAACTTCCGGGAAATGTACAACGCCCGCGGCTGGGTCACGGCCGAGGCCTATAGTCTCCACAGCGGCTATCTGTTGGCCATCGCCTTGACCTTGTTGGCCAGTCCCCACCTCTTGCGTCATTTTCCATGGCTCGGTTTCCGCGGCCCGGTCTTGTTCGGATTGGCGGCCTTCGCGGGCGGCTCGGCGCTGAACGGCTTCTTCGTCGAGTGGCCGCTATGGGGATTTCTGACCGGCCGGGTGCTGGCGGGCATCGGCGGCGGGCTGGTGCTCTTCTACACCCCGATGCTCTTGGAGCCGCGTTGGGACCGCACGGTCGCCTGGGCGGCGATCCTCCTGCCGCCGCTGGGAGCACCGTTGATCGGCGGGGCAAGTTTTCTCTACGGGACGGCGGCTTGGGAGGGCGGATTCCTTTTCGAGGGGCTCTTGGGGCTGGTGTGCTTCGCGGCGGTCCTGGCGATGCCCCCGACGAAGGCTGCCCAGCCGCCGCGTCTGTTGCCTGCCGGGCCGATTCTGTACTTGCCCTGGCTGGTCCTCGCCGTGGCTGCCGGCTGGTACTGCCTCCATTGGGGACAGCTTCAAGGTTGGTCAGAAAGTCCGCTGGTCCTCCTCGCCTATGCGGCCGGCGGCCTCGGCCTGGTTGGCACGTGCTGGCTGCTCCGCGGAGCGCTCGACTTGGCAGCGGTCCGCGAGAATGGACTCCGCCTGGGCTTGATGGCCTTCGCCGGGGCCGTCCAATTCTTCCACGGCACCACCATGACGATCTACAGCGGGCTGCTGATCAATTACGATGTGTGGCAACGCTCCTGGCTCGTCTGGTCGATGCCGATCGGCACCGCCTTAGCGCTGGCCATCGCCAGCCTCTGGCTCCGCCGCCGCCCCTTGGGCAGCGGGGGCGCGGTCTCGGGCTTGTTGATCTTGGCCCTGGGAATGTGGCTGTTGAACCGCACCACCATGGACTGGCCCTTTTGGCGGGTGGAAAATACGATGCGCCTGGATTGGTTTATGGCCCCGCTCCATTGGCAACTGGCCCCGGGCCGTGCCGTCACCGGCTTCGGCCTCGGTTGGCTGTTCGCCTCGCTGACCGCCATGGTCTCTCGCCGAACCAGCGTTGAACTGCATATTCGGCAGCTATTTCCGGTCTTCCAGACGATGGCCGGTGGCCTGTCCATCGGGCTGCTGGTGACCTGGCTGATCATCGGACATCAAACCCAGTATGTTTACGTTTCTGAGAACGTCGGCACCACCCAAGCCGCGGAGCTCTCGGCCGAGATGGCCCGATTGCAAGAGGTGCTGGTCCAATCCGGGGCCTCACCCAGCGTGGCCGAACGCAAGGCCCGCTCGCTCTTCTACCGGGCAGTCAACTACCAGGCCGACAACCTGACCTACGCCGAAATGTACGGCAGCTTCTGCCAGGCCGCCCTTCTGCTGGCCGGCATCACCATCGTAGGGACGCTGGCGCGACGCGTCCTTCACCCCAGGTCCGCATTGGAGACAACATGACCTTGTTGATTTTGTCCGACATCCACGGCAACTGGCCAGCCCTGGAGGCGGTGCTGGCAGCCGAGCCCGAACACGATGCAGTGGTATTCTGCGGGGACGTGGTTGATTACGGGCCGCAGCCGGCGGAATGTCTCCGCTGGCTGAGAGAAAACGCCGACCACCTTGTCCGGGGAAACCACGACAACGCCTTGGGCTACGGGGTGGACTGCCGCTGCATGGGAACTTTCCGCGAGTATTCGCTGGCCACTCGCGCCTGGCACCGCACGCTGTTGAGCGACGACGAATGCGAATTCTTGCGCACCATGCAGGTGGTGGACCTTTTTCAATGGGAGGGGCGGCACTTCCGCATGGCCCACGCGACTCCGCAGGGCGATCTGTTTGAATATCTCAGCATGGACCAGTGGGGCTCGCGAGTCGCGGAGTTGGACGGCGACTTTGTGCTTCTGGGCCACACCCACGTCCAAGGCATACGGACGTTCGGCAAGCGGACGGTGGTCAATCCCGGCAGCGTCGGCCTGGCCCGCGATATTCACGGCCAAGCCTGTTACGCGGTATTTCGCGATGGCCAGATGCACCTGAAACGGATCCCTTACGACGTGGGCCGCACCGCCGAACTGCTACGCTCGGCCCCGCTGCCGAACCACGTCGTCGAGGGCCTGGTAGGCGTTCTGGGCCGCTAGGCCTTAAACAAGCGAGCTTTCTTTGGAGTCGGCAATTTGTTGCCGCTTTTCCGGCGTTCTCCGCAACACGGGCGCCAGTCGAGGTTCACCTAAAAATCGTATAGCAATCTTTCCGCCGGTTCAGAAAAGCGGTGATAAATCACCGCACTCCAAATGTCTGCGCGTTCAGGGGCCAGGCGCGTTGACCGGTCTGTGCGTGGGCATACAATTCTCACGGTCATGTTAATCCCGGGGCACGCGGTACTCACCGATGCCGCAGGGATCGTGAGTTGGCAGCCGAGTGGTTTTCGCCCGAAAGGAGAACTCAAATGTCCAGCGTCACGAAGGACACCTATGTGGAAGGTTATGATGCGTATTGGGTCGGGACCGAGTTGAGCGACAATCCCTACCCGCGCGACTCCGACGAAGCCTCCGTTTGGCACGATGGCTGGCTTCAAGGCCGGGAGGAAGATTGCGAGCGGGAAGAAAAGGAGTGATTTGACCATTTGCTTCAGCCGGTTCTCAACGTCCAGAAAACCGGTAAGCAGGACGTTCTTGTGCAGCGGAGTTAGCGGCCGTCCAGCAACAACTTCCACTTTCGCCAAGGGGACAGTCCCATTTTCGTCGGACGAAAATTGGGACAGTCCCCAACTTGTTCTTGGACGGCCGCTTAGCATCGTCGGCTACTATCTGCGGAGCTTTCGCGGGCGTGGGCACGGGCCTCCCTGGCCGCCGATTTCCGACTACTGCTGCTAGCCCATTCGAAAAAAAGCTCCCGCCGGGCTTGCCCTGCGGGAGCCACCTAATTCGCCCCTTGGCCCCCACCGAGGGATGATTCGCCCTGGTAGGAGTCATCAGCCGGAACGCCGGCGATTTCAGAGGGACTCCATCCTCCCTTAAACGCGCAAGAATCATATCTGCCCGATGCTTGCCTTACAAGGGACAGCGATGATGAATCCGGCTACTTGGCGGCGGTCGCGGCTGCCGGTTTGGAGCCGGCCGGTTGCCCGGCGGTGCGTTTGCTGGAAGCCGCGGCGGACCTCTTCTTTTTCGCGCTGGCGGCGGCGTCTTGAACCTGCTTCTGCTGCTCCGGCGTGAGCACGGCCAGCATCTTGTCGCTCTGCTGCTTCAGCAGGTCGGTCAAGACTTTGCGGGCAGCGGCGATCTTGGGCCGGTACTCGTTCTGAATCGTGTAGATCTTTTCGCGCTGTTGCTTATCAACCACTTTGCTGAAGTACCGCGGCAGACGGTTCGACGAAGCCCTGGTTTTCTTGCCGGTTTTGGCCGGCGCGCCGGGATTGTTGTCGGCGCCAGGCGCCGACTGTGTGGCCGCCCACACCACCACCAAACCGGTTAGCAGCATCGTCGCCATTCGCACCCCAATCATTCGCCTCATCGGAACTCTCCTTATGCAAAGGAAACCTGGACAGACGAACCACGATCACCAACGTAGCAGAAGTGGTCCCCAAGGGGAAGCTACCGTGAGCCGGTTGGTATAACTCTGCATGGTGGTGTACGTATCACCAGTTTGGCCAACGCCTTGAGCCGCGCGCACGGCGAGCGGTTTCGCCAAGCCGACGGTCCGTCGTCTTGCCAATCGGGGACGCTTGCCGTAGGCTAGATTTATGGTGTCGGTTACGGCGTGTTTCTCGCGGCTGGCGGGTGGCTTGGAGTTTGCGATGACATTCGAGAGGAACGATATGCGAATGGTTATTTCGCGGTTGGTGGTGGGCGGCGGAGTCCTGGTTCTGGTGTTGGCGGCGGCAGCCGCCCGCCTGTCGGCCGACCCCATCTCGGAGAGCGATTTGGGCAAGTCGGCCCCGGCCGGAACTGCGAAGCCGGCGGCAGCGCAGAACCCCGAGATCGCCGCAGCCATCGCACGCTTCCAAGCCCGCGATGTTGAAGGGGCGCTGAAGCTGCTGGCCGAAGCGGCCAAGAAGGATCCCGACATGCCGCCGGCCCAGGTTATCCTGGCCCAGTTGTTCTCGCGAAGCAACCTTGCCGCCGGGACGCGGGCGTGCCTGGAAAAGGCCACGTTTGAGACCCCCGATGATCCCGAGGCCTATCTGTATCTGGGAGATATGGCAGTCCGCGAGGGGCGGATCACGGAGGCCGGCCTGCTGTTTGAAAAGGCTGACAGCCTGCTGAATCGGTTCACCAAGAGTGCCAAGCGGAAGAAGGCCATGCGGCCGATGGTCTGCGGCGGTTTGGCTTCGGTAGCCGAGGCCCATGGCGACTGGCGGTCCGCCCAGAAGCAGCTCGAAGTCTGGCTGACGCTCGATCCGAACAATGGGGTGGCCTTGCAGCGACTGGCCCGCTGCCGGTTCGAACAGAAGGACACTGCCGGCGCGTTGGACAAGCTTCGCCGGGCGGCCAAGGGCAATCCTGAAGCGATGCTCCCGGAGGCCACCGTCGCCCAGTTCTTTCGGCAAGCCGGCGATCAAGTCAATGCGAAGAAGTGGCTGACGGCGGCCCTCAGCGCCGCTCCCAAGGATGTCAAGATCCGGCTGATGGCGGCCCAGTGGGCGTTTCAGAGCGGGGACCTTGGCGAGGCCAAGGCTCAGGCCGACGCCGCCATGAAACTCGATCCCAAGTCGCTGGGCGTCAAGGTCCTCAGCGGCCTGGTGGCTTTGTTCCAAAAGGACTACGACACGGCGGAAATGTATTTCGAGTCGGCTCACTTGCAGGCGCCCGGCGATTTCGCCGCCGCCAACTACCTTGCCCTGGCGCTGGTCGAGCAGAAGGATGAGGCCAAGAAGCAGAAGGCCCTGGAGTACGCGGCCGCGAACGTGCGGCAATTTCGCAACCGGGCCGACGCCATTTCGACCTACGGTTGGGTGCTCTACAAGCTGGGGCGGCTGGACGAGGCCGAACGGGTCCTCGGGGTGGTGGCCTCCAACGGCGCCATGGATGCCGACACCAAATTCTATCTCGCCCGCCTCTCGGTCGATCGCGGCCGCGACCGCGATGCCCGGCAACTGCTCGAATCGGCCCTGAAGACCAAAGGGCCCTTCTTGCAGCGGCAAGAGGCGCAATCGCTCTGGCAGCAATTGGCCAAGTAGGCGGCCGGCAAACGATACGCGCAACGGCCTGAGGAGACACCGACCGTCGTCCGCGAAGAACGTCGGATTCGCTTTCCGTCGCAAGCCATAGAAAAGATCATGGCAGCCGATCCATGGTCGCCATGATCTCGAATCCTGAAACGGGACACAGCGTGCCCCGCCCTCCCGGCAGGTCCATTTCGGGTTATCGGCCGAAGCGTGGCTGGGATTCAGCGGAAAGCGGGGACTGTCCCGATTTTTGTGGCGACCATGCTTCGCACGGTGCCCGGCCACAAAAATGGGACTGTCCCCCTTGGACTTGCCCGCCTCACTTGCCGGTCGCTGGGTTGGGCGCCGCGCGTTGGCGAGACTTTTCCGGCGGCTCAGCCGGAGCGGCCGGGATGGGCTGCAACGGCGACTCTTCGGTCTCGATGGCGGCCCACCCGCAGCACACCGCCGCGTGCCGCCCCGCGTGAGGCACCCCCACCCGACTCCGGCGGGCGTCCACCTTGGCCCGGTGCTCGCAATAGCCCGCCCAGGCATTGTCGCAACACGGCTTATAATTCTCGCAGCAACCAGGCACCAGCGCATAACCCGGCGAGCAGCAACACGCCTCCCCGCACAAGGCGGCGTAGCCCGGGTAGTTCATCAGCGCGGCCCCGCGACAGCCGCAATCCGCCGCGGCGGCCAGCGTCACCGTGCTCAAGCTGCTGGCCAACACGGCCGCGGATAACCAATCCCTCCATTGCATGGGTCGACTCCTTCCTACGAATGACAGGCATTCATTCCGGGGCGGCGATCCCCATCACAAATATGCCCGCAACTTTCCCGCGAGGCAAATTGCGTCGCGACTTTCCGGCGCGACCTTGACCGATGTAACGATTCGACCGCCTGGCTCCCTCGCGGCACCGTCCCGCCGCATGTTGATCCGTCAAGTCATCGAGATTAAAATGGCGTTTCCTGCCGAGAGTGTAACGCTACCGCGGCCGCAGAGACGACGTATTCGCTGCAAACTTCCCAAGGATGTCGAGGATGACCACCGCCACTGCGACCCGTCCGCCTGGGGCAACCGACATGGAAGCCTTGTATCAGAGCCGGCTGGACCGTTATGTCACCGCCATGCGCCACGGCCAGCCGGACATGATCCCCATCCGCCCGTTCGTGGCCGAGTTCACCGGCGTCTACGCCGGCTATACCTGCCAGGAATTGGCCCACGATTACCAAAAGGCGTTTGCCGCCGCCCGAAAATGCGCCGCCGGCTTCGACTGGGACGCCGTGGTCTCAAACATGGTCTACGTCTGGACCGGACTCACCCAGGCGATCGGTCTGAAGTATTACGGCATCCCGGGCATCGACGTTCCCGCCGGCACGGGCTTCCAGTACCGCGAGCCGCCTCAGCAAGACGCCTTCATGCGGCCCGACGAATATGACCCACTGATCGAAGACCCCACCGGCTTCTTGCTGAACGTCTGGCTGCCGCGGGTATCCAGCGAAGTCTGCCGGCCGGGCGAGCCCGTCACCCCGCGGAACAACCTCTCGTTTCTCAAGGGCGGCATGGCGATGATGGAGTATTTTGGGGCCTTTGCCGCCCAAAATGCCCAGCTCAGGGCGGAATCGGGCACCGTCTCCGCCCTCGCCGGCATCTTCAAGGCGCCCATGGACATTCTGGCCGACAAGCTCCGCGGTTACCTCGGCCTGGTCGAAGACTTGTTCGAACGCCGCGACAAGGTGGTGGCCGCCTGCGAGGCCCTCATGCCCCACTTGTGCCATGTCGCCCGCACCACCGCCGACCCGCAGCGGCTGGTGCCGATCGGCTATTGGATGCACCGCGGCGGCGTCCCCTTTGTATCGCCGGAGGTCTTCCAGAATATCTATTGGGCCACCGTCAAGCCCATCATCCAAGAGCTTTGGGCCGAGGGCCGGCAAACGCTGTTCTACGCCGAAGGCAAGTGGGACCACCATCTCGAGTCGTTCGCTGAATTGCCCGAAGGCAGTATCATCTACCACGTCGATCAGGGCGATATCTTCCAAGCCCATCGAGTGCTGGGCGGCAAGTTCTGCCTCAGCGGCGGCGTTCCCAACACCTTGCTGGCCTTCGGCTCGCCGGAGGATGTCCGCCGGCGCTGCCAAGAGATCATTGACGGCGTCGGCCGCGACGGCGGCTACATCATGGACGCCAGCGCGATCGTGCAGAACGACGCCAAGGTGGAAAACATCCGGGCCATGACCGATTTCACCCGCGAGCACGGGGTTTATTCGCGGGGCCATTCGCTGCCGGCGGAACCCGCTCCGGTGGCGGGCGCGGGCCGGGGCGACGGCCGCCCGCCCTTGGCGCCGGCCGTCGGCAGAATACCGGCCGGCGCCTGTGTTCCTTGGGGCGAAAAGCGTAAGCAGATCCCCTCGGTTTCCGGTGATGAAAGTCTCGTCCAACATGTGTGGGAGCGTATTGACGGCCTGGCAAACACCTACCTCTGGCAACTGTTGCTATCCTTCTGATCGGTCC
Organism: Planctomycetota bacterium; assembly: GCA_021784975.1. Classification (GTDB taxonomy): domain Bacteria; phylum Planctomycetota; class Planctomycetia; order Pirellulales; family Thermoguttaceae; genus JAJYGU01. The sequence goes on along the minus strand of JAJYGU010000390.1, from coordinate 38,457 downwards.
CCTCTCCGGGCACCGACCGAAGGTTGGTCGGGAGAAGGCTAGGGTGAGGGAGATTGGAAGCAGGAATGCGATTGCCATCGCGAGTTTCACCCCGCGGTTGTAAGCCAAGTTTTTTTGGAGAAACATTCATGAACCAAGACCCTAACTCTCAGCCCCATTCCGCCTCGCGCCGCGACTTTCTCAAGGCATCAACTTTCGCGGCTGGCGCCGCCGCGTTGGGCGGCCTGTCGCTCGCCCGCAGCGCCCACGCGGCTGGCAGCGACCTGGTCAAGATCGCCCTGATCGGCTGCGGCGGACGCGGCACCGGCGCGGCCGCCAACGCGCTCAGCACCAAGGCCAACGTTAGGCTGGTGGCTATGGCCGACGCGTTCAAGGATTCCTTGGATGCCAGCCTGGGCGCCCTCCGGAAGCAATTCAAGGACCGCGTCGACGTGCCCGACGAGCGAAAGTTCGTCGGCCTGGACGGCTACCAGAAGGCCATGGAGAGCGGCGTCGATCTCGTTCTGCTTTGTACCCCGCCCGGCTTTCGGCCGATGCAATTCGAGGCCGCGGTGAAGGCGGGCAAGCACGTCTTCATGGAGAAGCCGCTGGCCACCGACGCCCCCGGCATCCGTCGTATCCGGGCGGCCAACGAAACAGCCAAACAAAAGAAGCTGGCGGTGGCCGTCGGCCATCATTTGCGGCATGAGCGTCAATATCGCGACATCGTAGGCCGCATCCACCGGGGCGAGATCGGCGAGCTGAAGTATCTCAGGGTGTATTTCGACATGGGTCCCTTGTGGATCCGGCCCCGCAGGCCGAACCAGACCGAGATGCAGTATCAGGTCCGCAACTGGTACTACTTCACTTGGCTCAGCGGAGACCACATCGTCGAGCAGCACGTCCACGACCTGGATGTCGGCAATTGGATGGCCCGCGAGCATCCCATCGAGGCCCAAGGGATGGGCGGCCGGCAGGTCCGCGTGGGCAAGGACGTGGGCGAAATCTTCGATCACCACGCGGTCGAGTTCACCTATGCCAGCGGAGTCAAGATGTTCAGCTATTGCCGTCAGATCGCCGGCTGCTGGGACAGCTTCTCGCAACATGCCACCGGCACCCAAGGCAGCGCCGATATTGTGGGCCACGGCAGCGCTGTGATGCAGGTCGCCGGCCAGCCGCCCAAGAAATGGCGCCGAGCCCACGACGGTCACCAGATTGAGATGGATGATCTGCTGGCGGCCCTGGCAGCCGGCAAGACCTATAATGAGGTGGACCGGGCTGCCGACAGCACCATGACCGCCATCCTCGGCCGGATGGCGACGTACTCCGGCAAGCTGGTCACCTGGGAGGCGGCCGTCAACTCGCAACTGGACCTGACGCCGAAAAAGCTGGCGTGGGACGGCAAGACACTGGTCAAGCCGGGCCCCGACGGCTGCTATCCCTGCGCCATGCCCGGCGTCACCAAGGCGTGGTGAATGACGAATTCCCCTCTCCCGCGTGCGGGAGAGGGGCTAGGGGTGAGGGCGGCTGGATATTGTGAGAAGTCCCCAATTGGAGTCTGCCATGAAACCGACACGCCCTCAATTGACCCGCCGCGCCATGCTTATCCGCTCAGCCCAGGCAGCCGCCTTTGCCGCGGCGGCGGGCGGCCTCGAACCGCTCCTGGCCGCCCCGCAGTCGCGTGGCTTTAAAATCGGGGCCTGCGACTGGTCGCTGGGCAAACGCGGTGACACAGCGGCCTTCGATGTCGCCAAGGCCCTCGGGCTCGATGGCGTGCAGGTCGAAATGGGGTCGGTCGGCAACAACATGCACCTGCGGCGCCCCGATGTGCAGCAGAGCTACCGCGAGGCCGCCAAACGGACCGGCCTTCAGATCGCTTCGCTGGCCATCGGCGAGATGAACAGCGTGCCGCTGAAACGCGATCCGCGGGCAGCCCGGTGGTTGGCCGACAGCATCGACGTCTGCACGGCCCTCGGGCTGACGGTCGTCATGCCGGCCTGCTTTTACGCGGGCGACCTCGACTTGCGCCGCACTGCCGAGATCGACCACCTGGTGGGAGTGCTGAAAGACGTGGCCCCCAAGGCGGAAAAACAAGGGGTGCGGATTGGCATCGAGGATTACTTGAGCGCCGAGGACAACATGCGGATCATCGATCGTGTCGGCTCCCCGGCCGTCAAGGTCTACTACGACGTGGGCAACTCGACCGACAAGGGCCGCGACATCCTCAAGGAGATCCGCACGCTCGGGCCGCTGATCTGCGAATTCCACGCCAAAGACGCCGGCTACCTGCTCGGCCAAGGCCGGATCGACTTCCGCCAGGTCCGCAAGGCGCTTGATGACATCCACTACAGCGGCTGGATTCAGCTCGAAGCCGCCGCTCCGCACGGGCTGATGGTGGATTACGTTGCCAACCGCAAGTATCTCAAGGCGATTTTCCCCAGCCGAGTCGAGTGAACTGCTCGCCATCGCCACGGAACCCCCTTTCCATGCGCCCCAACCGGATCATTCTCTCGAAGCACGAGCATCCCGATGCGCGGACGGTCGCGCTCGAGCAGGACATCATCGAACGATGTGGGGCCGAGGATGTCGATTGTCTTGTCGTGCCGCCGCTGTATCACCTGGCTGAGTCGAGCAAGCTCTGGAAGGCATTGGCGGACGGCGTGGAGCAGGCAGTCTTGCTCGGATGGTTGCATCCGCGGGCGGTGAGCTGGCTCTTACATCGGCACCAGATTCACCTCGCCGAATCGCACATTCTCGATCTCCGCACGTTTGCCGACGCCAAGTCGGCCTTCGCCGCGGCCGGGGGACTATCCCCATTCTCGCGGCGCCAGCGATCTAGCCGTACTCACGCGGTTGACCGCCGCGAAACTGGGACTGCCCCCTTTGACGCCGGGCGATTGGTAGAATTGCGAGCCCCGACCAAGCCGCGCTGGTACCCGGTGGTCGACCAGTCGCGGTGCACCAACTGTCAGCATTGTTTGCAGTTCTGTCTATTCGGCGTGTACGAGTTGGACGGAGATGGGAAGGTCCAGGTCCGGCAACCGGACCAGTGCAAGCCGGGCTGTCCGGCCTGCGCACGTATCTGCCCGCAAAGCGCCCTTATGTTTCCGCTCTATGAGAAGGACGCGGCCATTGCCGGAGCGCCGGGCAAGTTGGTGGCCCTCGATGCCGCCGCCCGCCGGATGTTCTACTCCCGCACCGGCCGGCCCTGTCCGGCCTGCGGCCAAAAGGTCGCCAAGAAGTCGCGGGCGGCGGTGGCGGGCAACGGCGCCTGTCCTGAATGTGGCTGCCCGCTGGCGGAGCTAACGCAATCCGCCCGCCCGCCCGCGGGGCGTGAAGCCATGACCCACACGCCTCCGAAGGAGTCCGGCGAATCCGCCCAGCGGCGGGCCTTCAGCGATCTCGACGATCTGGTGGATCAGCTCGACCGAGCCATGCAGCGGAGAGGCTGATCGGCCATGTTCCACGGCTTCCCGATCGTCCTGACGGCCGACCGAACGCTGACGGCGGATTACCGGCTGTTGTTCGACGGGATGTTGGCCGCCAGCCAGACCACCACCGCCCCGCCGGCACTGTTCGCGGGCCTGCTGATGCCGCGTCCCCGCGGGGCGGCAGATCGGGCCAGCCTGGCCCCGCTGGGATTGCGACGCGTCGAAGCCGCCTTGCTGGCCGATGGATTCACGGCGGAAGAGGTGGCCGTAGTCCGCGACGATCAACTCGACTACGCCATCGGGCCGGCGACCCGCGTGATCGGCATCTCCTCCGGCGAGCCGGCGGGCTTGGGCATGAACAGCTCGACCATGACCGCCGTGGCCGGCGGGCGGATTTACCCGCAGGCGATGTTTCGCCGCCTGATGCGCAAAGTGCGGCGGCTCCGCCGGCGCACCTCGGCCGCGGTGGTGTTGGGCGGACCGGGGGCCTGGCAGCTTGCCGGCCGCCCCGCCGAGCGCAAGGCGTTGGGCATCGATCATCTGCTGACCGGCTATGCGGAAGAAAAGGTGGCGGCCGCCTTCCGCCGGCTAGTGCAAAAAAACCCAACCCCGGAAGTGATCGAAGGCGGCTGGCATGCGGCGGCACCAATTCCTCCGATCCGCGGCGCCACCACCATGGGCGCGGTGGAGATCAGCCGGGGCTGCGGGCTGGGCTGCTCGTATTGCACCATCGCCCGGGTGCCAATGGTCCATCTTCCGCCAGAGACGGTAATAGCCGATGTCGATACGAACCTTAGCGCCGGCTTGCACAATGTGGCCGTCTTGAGCGAGGATTTCTTCCGCTACGGCGCCGAGGGTCTCAACGCCCGGCCCGACGCACTGATTTCTTTGCTTCAGAGGATTCGACAGCTCTCGCGGGTGCGGCTCATTCAACTGGATCATGCCAACGTGTCGAGCGTCGCTCAGTATGACGATCGGCAGCTTGCCGCGTTGCACGATCTGCTCGTGGGCCGCGACCTCGATCGCCGCGTCTGGGTCAACTTGGGCGTGGAAACCGCCTCAGGCGACTTGCTCCGGAAGATCGGCGGGGCGGCCAAGATGCACGGCCGCCAAGCCGGCGACTGGGGCGCCTTCTGCGCCGAACAGGTGCGGCGGCTCTGCCGGGCCGGCTTCTTTCCGATGGTCAGCCTCATGATCGGCCTGCCCGGCGAAGGCGACGAACACCTCGTGGAGACGCTGGACTGGGTGCGCAGCCTGAGCAAGGAGCGGATCGCTGTTTTTCCCTTGCTCTTTGCCCCGGTCGATGGCGCGGCGCCGATCGACCGGCGGCGCCTGCGGCCGCTACACTGGTCGTTGATAAGGACCTGCTACCGACTCAATTTTCGCTGGGTGCCTTGGATCTACGCCGACAACCAGCAGGCGGCGGGCGTACCGCGGTTCCGTCGCGTCGCCTTGCAATGTCTGGGTCGCGGCCAGATCTTGCAGTGGAAGTTCTTGTTGGCCTGGCATGCCTGGAGGGCGCGAACTTGACCACGCCTGCCAACGCAAATGCGTCCGAAATGCTGACCTTCCAGGCGGTCATGGCCGACACGCTTCAATTCCTCTGCGGCCGGCTGATCGAGGCGCGGCGGCCCGAGGGCTTTTGGGAGGGGGAGCTTTCTTCGTCGGCGCTTTCGACCGCGACCGCCATCAGCGCGCTCGCCCTGGCCAAAGTGGACAGCGACCGCGAAGGCGTCCGCAGTGGCGTAGCCTGGCTGGCCGCGCATCAGAACGCCGACGGCGGTTGGGGCGACACGACTGATAGCCCCAGCAACCTGGCGACCACGCTGTTGGCCCTCGCCGCCTTGAGGTTGGCAGGCGCGCTCCGCATCCCATCCGCGCCAGACATGAAGCTGGGGGCCGAAGAGTACGTGGTCACACAGTGCAAGTGTGCTTCTCCCCTTTCGGCCCGCGAGATTGCCTGTGCAATTCAACGCGCCTAGGGCGCCGATCGCACGTTTGCGGTGCCGATCTTGATGAACTGCGCCCTGGCCGGGTTGGTTTCTTGGCCGGAGGTTCCCGGCCTGCCCTTCGAGTTGTCGGTGCTGCCGCCTTGGTGCTATAGACTGCTCCGGCTCCACGTGGTCAGCTATGCCCTGCCGGCCCTGATTGCCATTGGCCTGGCAATCCACCACCATGGTCCGCCCCACAGTGGCTTGCTGCGCGCGTTACGGCGAGCGACGACGCCGCGGGCCTTGGCGAAGCTTCAGCAGATTCAGCCGGAACATGGCGGATTCCTGGATGCGGCCCCGCTAACCAGCTTCGTCGCCATGGGCCTGGTTTCGTCATTCGGACCGGAACAGCCGGTAGCCGCCCGCTGCCTGCAATTCCTTCGCCAATCGCAGCGGGCCGACGGCAGTTGGCCGATCGACACGAACCTGGCGGTATGGCTGACCACATCGGCGGTTACCGCGCTGGCGGCGGCCGGATCGCTAGGACAACTTGATTGCCCTACGACCGGCCCATGGGTCGCCGCTCGACAAACGGCCTCCGCGCACCCCTACACGCAGGCGGCGGCGGGCGCCTGGGCATGGACGCATCTGCCGGGCGGGGTGCCCGACGCGGATGACACGGCCGGGGCCCTGATCGCGCTGGCGGAACTGGGGCACCACGCCGGCGCCGTTGCCGGCGTAAACTGGCTGCTTAACTTGCAAAACCGCGACGGCGGCTGGCCGACCTTCTGCCGTGGATGGGGAAAGCTCCTCTTCGACCGCAGCGCCCCGGATGTGACGGCCCACGTGCTCCGCGCCCTGGGTGGTATCAACCGCCGGGGACGGTCCCAATTTTTGTGGCAGGATGCCGCAAAAATGGGACTGTCCCCTTCTACGCACCGCGTATCGACCGCCCGGCTGCGGCGCGCACTCCGCCGCGGAGGGGACTATCTGGGCCGCGTCCAAGAGTCCGATGGCTCTTGGCTGCCGCTCTGGTTTGGCAACCAGGCCGCACCGGGTCAGCACAATCCGGTGATTGGCACCTCATTGGTGCTCCGGGCCTTGGAAATCGTCGACGGCAATGGTGCCCAGGCGGCCGGTGGCGTAGAATATCTGTGCCGCGCGCAAAACGCCGACGGCGGCTGGGGCGGCTCCACCGGCATTGCGTCATCGGTCGAGGAGACGGCGCTGGCCGTGGCGGCCCTGGCCGGTTGGCCGCAAAATCCGGCGGCCGGCCACTGCGTGTCGCGAGGAGTGAAGTACCTGGTGGCAAACGTCCGCCAGGGGTGCGACCGGCCGGCGGCCATCGGCCTGTATTTTTCCCGGCTTTGGTACTCGGAACGGCTGTATCCGCTGATCTGGACGATCGAGGCCCTTGGCAGAGCAACCCGCAGATGACCTCTAAGCCTCTGAAAGCCGCTCACCGCCGCCACGACGAGATCAAGCGCGTTCCTGAAAGCGCCACCCTGCGGCAGGCGATTCGCTCGGCCGCGGCCCGAGCAGCGGCCGGGCTGGACCGCTCGCGTCCCATGTCGCGGGAGGGATTGGAGCAAATCGGCAAGGAGATTTTGCAGCGGTTGGAGCTGCCGCGGACTCTACTTGGTTTCACCATGGTAGCGGTCAGCAACGAATTCTGGCTGCCGATCTTCGAGACTGTCGCCCTTCATCGCCGGTTGTTCCTGCTGCCGCATTGCTTGCGCGACCAGACCGCGTGCGCGGGCAGCTATGATTCCGTGGGCCTGCACTGCGCCGGCTGCGGCAGTTGCGAGATCCACGCCTTGAAGGCCGAAGCCGAGCAGTTGGGCTACTCGGTGATCGTGGCGGAAGGCACCTCGTCGGTTCTTTTTCGCGTGTTGGAAGGGGACGCGGATGCGATCCTCGGCGTCGCCTGCCTCGATTCCCTGGAGCGATCCTTCCAACGCGTCGTCGAGCTCGGCATCCCGCACGTCGCCGTACCGTTGCTGAGAGACGGTTGCAAGGACACCGAAGCGGAAATCGGCCAGATTCGCAGTCTCTTGGCGGCGCAGTCCGCGCCGACGGCGGTCTTGACGCCGACCTCGCGGCGGAGCTACCTCGGTCTGCTCCGCGAGACCGGTCGGATGTTTCGCCAGCCGACGTTCGCCGAGCTGCTCGCGCCTTATATCGAGGTTGCCGAATTAGCCGGGCAGCTTGGTAACGGTTCACGGGGACTGTCCCAATTTTCGCGGCAGGAGGCTGTGGAAATGGGACGGCCCCCCTTGGGGCCAACGGTTCAAGAGATAGCCTTGCAATGGCTCCAAGAGGGCGGCAAACGCTTGCGGCCGTTCGTGACCCTGGCAGCCTATGCGGTGGCCAAACACGGAACCGGCGTTCTGGAGCAGGCGGACCCGGGCAGCGATCTGGCGGAGCGACTGCCAGTGGCGGTCCGCCGCATCGCCTTAGCCATTGAAGCCTTGCACAAGGCCTCGCTGGTCCACGACGATATCGAAGACAACGACCACTACCGCTACGGCCTTCCCACGCTGCACCGCATTCACGGCGTGGCCCAGACCATCAACGTCGGCGATTTCCTCATCGGCCTGGGCTACCGGCTGATTGCCGGGCAAAGCGTGCCGCTGGGGGCCGATTGCAGTGGCGATATTCTCGACCGGCTTTCGCGCGCCCACTTGGAACTGTGCCGCGGGCAGGGAGCCGAACTGCAAAGCCAGGATCACCGGCCGCCCTATGCGGCGGCCCAAGCAATGCAGGCCGCCGCGCAGAAGACGGCCCCGGCCTTCGAGGCGGCCCTCTATGCGGGGCTGCGGGCGGCCCAAGCGGACGTCGACCCGACGATCCTCCGCCGCTTTGCCACCTATCTCGGCGAAGGGTTCCAGGTTCGTAACGACCTCGATGACTGGCAAGAAGACCAACACAACAAGCGGCATCGCGGCCTCGACGCCCGCGCCGGCCGTGTCACTCTGTTGCACATTTTCGCGACGGAAGGCGGGCATGGACCGCGGTTGGCGCAACTGGCCGAGCTGATGGAGAACTCGACCAGCGACGAGTTGCTCGACCAGGTGTACCAGGTCTACTGCGAATCGGGCGCGCTGGCGAAGGTTGAGCAGTTGTACGCGAGGTTGCGCGACCGCGCCCTGGCCGCCGCCGCCGAGTTTCCTACGCCCGACCTGCAAGAACTGATGCAGTTCTTCGTGCGGATGATTCTGCAGGAATGAACGCATGTATCTCGATCTGCTGGATGAGGCGATCCGCCTCGGTCTGCAAGGCTTGAGCGATGAATTTGTCGGCGCCCAGGTCCGCTTCGTGACGGAGTGCCAGCAGTCCGACGGCGGATTTCGCGGTCGCCAAGGCGGCAGCGACCTGTACTATACCGACTTCGCCCTGCGGAGCCTCGCGATTCTGGCGCCCGACGATCCGGCCTTCGACCGGGCAACAAACTATCTGGGCCGGCACACCGGCTGCCCCCGAAACCTCGTGGACGCATTCAGCCTCCTGAATGTGGGTCGCACGTTGGGAGCGGGTCGAGTGTCGCTCGACCGGCAGGGCGTGTTGGAGGTGCTTCGCGGGTATTTGCTGCCCGGCGGGGGGCTAACTCGGTGGCCCGGCGATTCGCGCACGAGCGCCTACTATACGTTTTTCGGGGCGCTGTGCTTTCAGATGCTGGGCGAGCCCATGCCGGGCGTCGACGGCGCGATCCAGGCGGTGGAGGCACTCGGTCGGGCCGACGGCGGCTTTGCCGAACTAGACGGCCAGCCGGCGTCGCAGACCAACGCCACGGCCGCGGCCGTCGCCTTCTTGACTATGCGCGATGCGCTGTGTTCCAGTCACCGCACCCAGGTGATCGGCTTTCTTAGCAGTGTGCAAAGCCCTGACGGCGGCCTGAAGGCCCACGCCGGCGCGCCGACCGGCGACCTGCTCTCCACCTTCACCGGCCTGACAACACTAGCCGCCCTCGACGGACTCGATACCGTCGACATGCCGGGCACAGCCCGATTCGTGCGCGAAACCAGCCAAAGCGGCGGAGGTTTCCTGGCCTGCCCCGGCGACGACGCCGCCGACGTAGAGTACACCTACTACGGGCTGGGCACGCTGGCGCAATTGCGTGCGAGATAGGGGGACCGGAGCGCTTATTGACGAAGACTTGCACCCCTTAGTTACCGAAGTCTGAGCCACGGCATGCGCCAACTCCAAGGTAGAAGCCGCAGGTTGCGTCCGCAAGGTTCAATGTGTTTTCCAGAGTTTCTGCCGTGGGCCGCCGGCCCTGATTGTTTGGCAATCCGGGTGGCGCAGGGTAGCCAAGACAACGTTGGCGACCGTGCCGTCGCCCAACAGCAACAGCAGCATCGTGCCCAGAATCTCGCCGGAGAAGGGCGTCATGGTTTCTTCTCCGCTGCCCGGGCGATTTTGTGCTGGCCGTGGCAATCGGTGCAGATGGGCGGCTTATTGGCTGCCAGGTGCCGCTCGACGAAACGGGCGACGACTTTTTGGGCCGGCGCATCGTGCGTTTGGTGGCATTTTGCGCAGGAGGCGTCGACCTGCTCACGCTTGAAGGTGATATCCGGCTTGGTGGCGCCGATGTTTTCGTCGTTGGCGTGTTTGGCGCTTAGGCCGTGACACTGGATGCAGCCTACCTTCGCCTTGAGGTGGACCTTGGCCAATTCCTCCTTGACAAAGGTCATGTGGCACACGTAGCAGGCCGCATTCGCCCCGAGAGGATCGATGGCATCTTCATCCGGCGGGACGGCAGCCATGGTAGGTTTCCTGCCGGCCGTTTTTTCAGCGCGTGCGGAGGTGATACCTCCGGCCCAGAGGGCAGTCGCCACGACGGCCAGAACGGCCAGGCCGACCGCCGTCGCGCCGAATGCACGGCTGACAGATGGCGGCCTAATACGTTGACGGCTCTGCCGACGGCAGGGCGGGCGAGACGCCCGCGCTCCGGGGATTGGACACCCTCTTAGACGCGTTCCCATTGGTGCAGCCACTGATAGTTCGGAGTGAGGTGGGCGTGGTAGTTCCGGGTGCATTCCAGCAGGGCCTGCTTTTCCGCGTCGCTGGCCGGCTTGCCTTTTTCGTGGGAGCCTTTTGCGTTTTCGTCGAGTTGGTGGGGGATGTTCACGCCGGGGATGACTGCCGAAATCCGCCGCTCCTTGAGCATCTCCTTTAGCAGCACGTGTGCCCGCCGGTCGACTCTGCCATGGATCTGCTGCGGCTTGACGCCGAAAGTGGTGCCGGCGCCGAACGGTTTGAGCCCGATCACGCCCACCTTCTTTTCGTCCGCCAGCTTCAAGAGGCTGTCGCCGCCGAACTCTTCGGTGAGGAACAGGTACGGGAAGATAATCACCGAGAACTGGGGGTACTCTTGCAGCACGCGGCGAAAAACTTTGGGGTTGTGCGCCGATACGCCCAAAAAACGAACCTTCCCCTGCCGCTTGGCCTTTTCAAACACCGAGACCACCATGTCGAGCGCCTTGCGGTTGACCATCAACAGGGTGGCGATCTTGGTCTGCCCCTCGCCCCAGGTCGCCCCGACTGGCCGCCACATGTCGAGCATCTCGGTGCGGTAGGTCTTGAGCCGGGCCTCGATGTTCTTCATCATGCCCTGGGGCGTCAACTGGTCCTCGTACTCGCTGGTGATCTTTTCGGGCCACGAAGCAAAGCCGATGAACCACTTGTCGCGTTGGGCAGCCGACGACTTGGCCATGGCCGCCCCGTACATCTCGCACTCGCTCGCCATGTTGTTGTCCACATAGTTCATGCCAAGCTCGACGGCCCGCTCGAGGACCGGCACGCGATCCTCAGGCGTTCGGCCGCCGTGTCCGCCCAGGGCAATCTCCGAGATCATGAACCCCGTGCTGCCCAACGGCCGGTAGCCCATCTTCGGGTTGTAGTTGAGGATCTTGGCGGTGTCGGCCGGCTGGGCCGCGGCCAGCGAGGCTACTGAGACGCCCGCCACCGCCGCCGAGGCGGTTTTCAAGAAGTCGCGGCGGGTGGTTGAAGTTTCGTTCATGGTTGGTTCTCCTTGGCAAAAGCGGTCACTCAATCCCCAGTTTACATTGAATCTCTTCCAGCGATGCGCCCTTGGTCTCCGGCATGATGAACCATACCCACAGCAATTGCAAGACCATCATCACCGTATAGAAGGCAAAGGTATGCCCGCCCGAGAGCTTGGCGAAGACGGGGAAGGTCCAAGTCACGGCGGCGGCCATGAACCAGTGGGTGAAGCTGCCCAGGGCCTGCCCTCGCGCCCGCACGCGATTGGGAAAAATCTCGCTGATGAACACCCAGATCACCGCCCCCTGGCCGAAGGCGTGCGAGGCGATAAACACCAACAGGCTGATCAACACCGTCAGGGCCCCGGAAGAAGCGGCCGCCGCCACGCTGGCGGGGACCGCAGCGCCGGAGCGGACGGCGTCGGCAGCCGCCGCAAAGGCGTCGCCGTAGCTGTAAAACGCCCAGGCGGTGGCCCCCAGGCTGAGGATGTAGCCGATCGAACCCACGATCATCAGCCGCCGCCGCCCAAAATGATCGATGATCGCCATGGCCGCGATGGTGAACACCAGATTCGTGCCGCCGACGGCCACCGCCTGCAACAGGGCAGCGCTCTTGTCCGCCCCAGCCATGCTGAAAATGGCCGGCGCGTAGAACATCAGCGCGTTGATGCCGGAAAGCTGGTTGAACACGGCGATGGCCACCACCAGCAGGATCGGTGTGCGATAGCTTTTGCGGAAGAACGGTTCGCGAAGGCTGTGATGGGCCGTGTCGAGCGAGGCCCGGATGTCGCCCAGCTCGCCTTCTACGTCGTCCGCCCCCAGTCGCCGAAAGATGCGGCGGGCTTCCTCGGTCCTCCCTTGGGCCACCAGCCAGCGCGGACTGTTGGGGGTGACAAACAGCAGCAAGAAGAAAATTGCCGACGGGACCGCCACCACGCCGAACATCCATCGCCACTCGTTGTCGCCGAGGTCCATCTGGGCAATCAGGTAGTTGGAGAAGAAGGCCAGCAGGATACCGAAGACGATGTTGAATTGGGTAACCGCCACCAGCCGTCCGCGATAGGCGGCCGGGGAAATCTCGGCGATGTACATGGGCGAGACCACCGAGGCCCCGCCGATCGCCAGCCCGCCCATGAAGCGAAAGAGCAGAAAGGTCGTCCAGTGCCGCGGAAGAGCGGTTCCCAACGACGAGATCACGTACAAGGCGGCAATGGCGATCAACACCGTCCGTCGCCCGAAGCGGTCGGTCGGCCGGCCGACCGCGATCGAGCCGACAATCGTGCCGATCATGGCGCTGGCCACGGTAAAGCCGAGCCAGAACGAGCCGGGCAGCCCCAGCCAGGAATCCTCCAGTTGAAAGACCTTCTTGAGCGCCTCGGTGGTCCCCGAAACCACGGCCGCGTCGAAGCCAAACAACAAGCCGCCCAAGGCAGCCACCACCACGCAACCCAACAGATAGCCGTTGATCTTCAAGACGCGGTTCCTTTCACCGGCCACGGGCGGCATGGACTCTTGGCTTATAGCTATTTGAAAAGCTCGGTCGCCTTCTGGCGGCAGGGGACGATGGTTTCGTCGAATCGGTTTAGGAGGACACGGAAGCCGTCGTTTTCGCAGTCTTCCGCCAACCAGAGCCGGCGGAAGTCGTTTCGTAGCTGCTCGTAAACGGCCACGATCTGTTTCAATTCCTCGGCGACCTTTCGCCGCGGGTACTTCGCGTCGCGCCAATGGCCGGCGGCGATCAATTTCCGGCCCATGGCCGCGTAGTTCTTGGCGGCGAAGATCAACTGTTCCACGTGATCCCGATTCCGGCTGGCTTCCTTGGCGGATTCTTGAAGCATCGCGAGGGCTCTCTCCGCGGGAACAAGGATTTCGTTGCCGGTGGCAATTGGGTCGGCCATGGATACGATGTCAGTAGCGGTGAATGGGTCGTGCCAGAACTCCCAATAGTGTTGGCTCGGTTTTTCCACGATCCGACCTTGATCATCACGGCACTTGATCTTCTGCGAATTGATGTCGCCGATCAGGTGAATTGCCGTGGCGATGCGGTCGTTCTTCATCCCGTAAAGAAGGCGGCAGAAAGCTTGATGGAAATAACGCCGGTCAAGCCGCCCGCCCGTCCAAGCGCAGACGCCGTGATAGAGAAATGGATACCAGGTCTGGCCGACCAAATGGTAGTGGCCGTCGTCGCCCCAGTCGTCGGTTACGCTGCCCAGCGCGTGGAACTCCTGGCCCTTACGTACTTCAGCGTCCGAGAAATCGGCGGCCCGGCTCACGTCGGGCATGATGCGGATGTGCGACTCGATCCACGGCATGACAAAGAAGTCGCGGCCCTGCTTCTTGAGCAGTGGAAAATCCGTCGCCCAGGCGGTTCCGTACGGTCCGGGCGGCACGGTGTAGTAGCTGGAGATCACGATCTCTTTGGGAAGGCGGCCGAGCACCGGCCGAAGGCCGTTGAGCGCGCCGGTGCTGGAAAGCGGCCCTTGGGCGGCCATCAATCGCGTGCCGTGCGGCTTGATCGCCTCCCGCAGCTTGAGCAGGTAGCGATACGTCAACTCGGAGATCTGCTCCTCGCTGGTGCCGCTGGCTTTGAAGCCGTCGAGGTCGATTTCGGTGATGTCAACGTTTAGGAACTTGCCCGGAAAGGTGTCGCACACCTCCCGCACCAGGTCAAGGACCAATGACACGGCCTCCGGTTTCCGGATGTCGAAGGTCATGATCCACGGCTCTTTTCGGCACGGGCCCACCCGCAGATGCTGATAGCGGGGCTTGCTCAGAATGCCGTAGGAATGACCGAGGACTTGCAGCATCGGGTGGACCTCGATGTTCTTGCCGGCCGCATGGCGGAACAGTTCTCGGCCTTCCTCGGCGGAGATGCCCTCGGGCGGGGCGATGTCGGGATATTTCTTCCACTTGTAAAGATGCTCGATGTACAACTCGAAGATGTTCATTTTGGCGATGGCGATCACATCGGCCAGCCGCTTCAGGGTGCCCAGCCTCGGCATCTGGCCGCGACTGACGTCCTCCAGAGCGCCGCGATACCGTAGCGACGGCCAATCGCGAATCGTTACGCCCGGCAGCCTGGTCCGGTCGGTCGCGATCTGGGCGATGGTTCTCACCGCGTAGTACAGACCGACCTTACTGGTGGCCGCGGCGGCAATTGCGTCCGGGTCGATGCTCAACCAGTAGCCTTGCTCGCCGAGGTCCTTCAAATCGGCCGCGGTGGCTTTGGGGAAACCGGCCGCCGGTTTGCCGCCGGGGAACACCCCGAGCACGATTTGACGCGCCTTCGGCTGGCCGGCTGCAAATCGCAGCGACACGCCCGAACTCTGCCGCAGGAGCGACGGCAGACTGCCGGCGCAATTCGCGTCCTCGCCGGCTTCGCCCGCCAGGCAGATGCCTTGGCAGCCGGCAAGATCGAACCCCTGGCCGCCGACGGCAACCGCTTTAGGTTGCGGCATGATCCACACATCGGCACGAGTGAGCAACTCGGCCACTCTTCTTGGGTCGTTTTCCAGGGCCGTGGCCTGAGACACCGCTACGACGGCCATTGCTGCCACTAGCCCTATGCGAACCGCCGAGGTATGGAGACACGACAACATGGTGAACCTCACAAATGTGCTCTGGTTGCTCTCCATGATCGTAGCGTGTGGAACAACGTAAGCAATAGCGTGCTCATCACGCTGCGCTTACCCAGGCCGATTGCAATAGGTCTCCGTTCTTATAAAATGTCGCCTAACGATGCCCATGCGCCCGTACGAGGAATCATGCGGTAATGAGTTGTCTCTCCCCTCTCTTGGCCGCCGCTGAGACCGGCGCGGCGTTGGACGCTCCCGACTGGCTGATGATCGCCGTGTACTTTGCGGTCTTGCTGGGCGTGGCCTGCTGGGTGGTGCGGCGGGGGAAGGACACGGCCGCCGACTACTTTCTCGCCGGACGCAACCTCGGCTGGTGGGTCATCGGGGCCTCGATCTTCGCCTCGAACATCGGCTCGGAGCACATCGTCGGGCTGGCCGGCTCGGGGGCCAAGGACGGCGTGGCCATGGCGCACTATGAGCTGCACGCCTGGTGCCTGCTGGTGTTGGCGTGGGTCTTCGTACCCTTCTACGCGCGGTCGTTGGTGTTCACCATGCCCGAGTTCCTGGAGCGGCGTTTTTCGCCGGCCTCGCGGTACATGCTCTCGGTGGTGTCGCTGATTACCTTTATCGTCTCGAAGATCGCGGTGGGCATCTTTGCCGGCGGGGTGGTCTTCGAAACGCTTCTGCCGGATATGAGACTGTACCTGGGCGGCCACGTGATCGACAGCTTTTGGATCGGCTCGGTGCTGGTGATCGTCTTGACGGGCTTATACACCGCGTTGGGCGGGATGCGGGCGGTGGCCTACAACGATGCCGTGCAAACCCTGGTCCTGATCACCGGCTCGGCGGTGCTGACCATCTACGGCCTGCACACGCTCGGCGGCTGGGGGGAATTGCGGCGGATCTGCGGCTCGGAGATGTTCAACCTTTGGAAACCGTTGATTCCGGCCGGCGTGGAAGGAACCTGGGCGCCGATCATCGCGAAGAGCGCATCTGGAAACGTGGTGCGCGAGGCCTGGTACTTCAACAGCAATTTCCCCTGGCTGGGCATGGCCATTTGTGCCCCGATCATCGGCCTGTGGTATTGGTGTACCGACCAGTACATCGTGCAGCGGGCCTTGGGGGCGCCCAACCAGCAGATCGCCCGCCGCGGCAGCATCTTCGCCGCCTTCTTGAAATTGTTCCCCGTGTACCTGTTCATCATCCCCGGCCTGATCTGCTTCGCCCTGGCCAAGAGCGGAAAGGTGCCCGGGCTGGCGCCGATCGTTCACAACGGCGTCGCCGTGCCGCAGGAGGCGCAAGCCGCCTTCCCGATGATGGTCAAGTATCTGCTGCCCAGCGGGCTGCGGGGCATTGTGGTGGCGGGCCTGCTTTCGGCCTTGATGGGCTCGCTGGCCGGGGTCTTCAATGCGTGTTCCACGTTGTTTACCGTGGACCTCTACGAAAAATGGCGGCCCAGGGCCAGCCAGCACCAGTTGGTGCGGATGGGCCGGGCGGCCACCGTGGTGATGGTGTTGATCGCCTTGGCGTGGGTGCCGGTGGTCCGCGGTTCGCATGGGCTCTACGAATACTTGCAGGCGGTGCAGGGCTACCTGGCCCCGCCGATCTTCGTGGTCTTCTTTTTTGGCGTATTTTTTAAGCGGCTCAATGCCCAGGGATGTTTGGCGGCCCTGGTGGCCGGATTTGTAATCGGCGTGTTTCGCATGTTGGTGGATACCCCGGTGATGATGAGACTGCCCGGTTTCGAGAACGGCTATGCCGAGGGATCGCTGCTGTGGATCGTCAACAACATTAATTTCCAGTATTTTAGCGTGCTGATTACGCTGGTTTCGGCGGTGGTCATGGTGCTGGTCAGCCACCTGACATCCCAGCCGGAATATGGTAAGATGGCGGGACTCACCTTTGGGACCGCTGCCGCGGAGGACCGCCGCCTGACCCGCGCCAGTTGGGATTGGCGCGACGTGCTGGCGTCCGCGGCCATCCTGGCAGCCATTCTCGGGGCCTACCTTTACTTCCGTGGATAGGAGTGAAAAGCCATGAACCGTCGTGAAATGTTGTTGGCCAGTGGCGCCGCGGCCCTCGGACTGTCGGCGTTTCCCGTTCGTTGGGTGGCCGCGCAAGACAAGAAGAAACAAAAGGTGCTCTACTTCAGCCGCAGCCAGACCTTCGAGCACGATCCCGTCAAGCTCCGCCACGGCGGACCGAGCCTCTCCGACGAGTGGTTCACCAAGTTGGGTCAGAAGGCCGGCATCGAATTCGTCTGCACGAAGGACGGCGCGGTGTTCGACGGCGACCTCGACCAATACGACGGCTTCATCTTCTACGTGACCGGCGACCTGACCAAGCCCTGCAGCGACCCGCGGGCGAACCCCGGCGCGCCGATGTCCGCCACCGGCAAGCAGAAATTCCTCGACGCCGTCAAGGGCGGCAAGGGCTTCGTCGGCATTCACTCCGCCACCGACGCCTTTCATACCCCGCCCAATCGCATTGATCCCTATACTGCCATGATTGGCGGCGAGTTCATCATCCACGGCCCGCAGCAGACGGCCGTCATGAAAGTCACTGACCCGAAGTTCCCCGGCATGCAAGGCCTGGACGGCTCGTTCAAGTCCTGGGACGAATGGTACACCTTGTACAAGTTTGCCAAGGACCTGCACGTGATTCTGGTGCAGGAGACCGAGGGCATGCGCGGCCGCATGTACCAACGGCCGCCCTATCCGGCCACTTGGGCCCATTTGTCTGGCAAGGGCCACGTGTTCTACACCTCCATGGGCCACGGCAATCGGACCTGGGAGAAGAACAAGATTTTCCGCCAAGTCCTAACCGGCGGCCTGGCCTGGTCGTTGGGCAACGCCAAGGCCGAGGTGCCGCCTAATATCGCCGAGGTGACGCCGGACGCCGAAGTGCTGTTGAGGGCGAGATAGCGATTTTGGAATGCGGTGATTCATCACCGCTTTTCTGGGCCGCGGAGAAGCTTGCGAAACTCTCTTTTCAGGTGAACCCCGCGTGCCGCCTAAGCTGCAAAAAACGCCGGAAAAACGGCAATAGATTGCCGCACTCCAAAGAACTCTTGCTTGTTCACGGGCGAGGGGCGCGACGCATGGCGGTGCCGGTTCCTCGTTTTCCAGGAGAGCACAATGCGCGAAACGCGATGTCCGACCTACATTTTGGCAACCATTAGCACCCTCCTCTCCTTGGTATGGCTGTTTTGCGGCGTGGTGGTGTGTTTCTTAGGTCCGACGGGGACTAGCATTACTCCGACGTTCATTGGCCTTGGGCTGCTCGGCGTGCTCGTCGCCAGTGGGCTGCGGTGGAACGAGAAGCGAATGAATACTCTGGAAGACACAATTAGAGCCTTGGAAGGCGAGTTGAAGAAGGAGTCGTAGCATGTCGGCATTTCCCGATGTTTCCACAATCAAGTACGAAGGACCCGATTCCAAGAACCCGCTGGCCTTCCGCTGCTACAACCAGGACGAACTGGTCGAAGGCAAGCCGATGAAGGACCATTTGCGGTTCAGCGTGGCCTATTGGCACACCTTCCGCGGCACCGGCAGCGATCCTTTTGGGCCGGGCACGATGCTGCGGCCCTGGGAAGGCCCGACCGACACGGTGGAAAATGCCATGCGCCGTGCCCGCGTGGCCTTCGAGTTCATCGAGAAGCTGGGTGCGCCGTTCTACTGCTTCCACGACCGCGATGTCGCCCCCGAAGGCGCCACCTTGGCCGAAACCAACAAGAACCTCGACGCCGTGGTGAAGGTGCTCAAAGAAGAGCAGCGGCGCACGGGCATCAAGCTCCTTTGGGGCACCGCCAATCTGTTTAGCAATCCCCGCTACATGCACGGTGCGGCCACCAGTTGCAACGCCGACGCCTTCGCCTTCGCCGCCGCCCAGGTCAAGAAGGCATTGGAGGTGACCAAAGAGCTGGGCGGGGCGGGCTATGTGTTCTGGGGCGGCCGCGAGGGCTATCAATGTCTGTGGAACACCGACATGAAGCGCGAGCTCGATCACCTGGCCGCCTTCATGCACCTGGCCGTCGACTATGCCCAGAGAATCGGCTTCACCGGCCAGTTCTATTTCGAGCCGAAGCCAAAGGAGCCGACCAAGCATCAGTACGACTTCGATTCGGCCGCCTGTATCAACTTCCTTCGCGCTTACGGCCTGGCGGAGCACGTGAAGATGAACATCGAGACCAACCACGCCACCCTGGCCGGCCATTCGGTCGAGCATGAGTTGGACTACGCCGGCTCACAGGGTTTCCTGGGATCGGTCGACGCCAACACCGGCGATTTGCTCCTGGGATGGGACACGGACCAATTTCCGACCGACATTTATCTCACGGCCAAGATCATGCTGGTGATCTTGAAATACGGGGGCCTCACCACCGGCGGGCTTAACTTCGACGCCAAGGTCCGCCGCGAGAGTTTCGAGCCGATCGACTTGTTCTATGCGCACATCGGCGGCATGGACGCCTTCGCCAAGGGGCTGAAAATCGCGGCCGCCATCCGCGCCGACGGCGCGCTGGCCAAGATGGTCGCCGACCGCTACGCCTCCTGGCAGAGCGGCGTCGGGGCCGAGATCGAGGCCGGCCGGCACGGCTTCGAGTCGCTGGAGAAGTACATGCTCGCCAAAGGCGAAGCAGCCCCAAACCAAAGCGGCCGGCAAGAGCTGTTTGAGAACGTGGTCAATCGCTACGTCTTCTGACCCGGCTTGCCAATCATCTTCTTCAGTTGCGGCCAGGTGCGGGTATTGGCCACGTCCTGTTTGGTGAGCCCACCCCGGCGGGCCTGTAAGACGCCGAACCGCATGGCGTCGAGGCCCTCGACGGCGTGGGCATCAGTGGCGATGACCACCGGCACACCCAGGCTCTTGGCGGCCGCGCAGGCCACGTCGTCCAGGTCGAGCCGCATCGGGTGGGCGTTGAGCTCGAGCATCTTACCGTGTTGGCGAGCCGCCCGCATGACCGCGTCCATGTCGATTTCATAGGCTTTCCGCCGCAACAGCATCCGCCCGGTGGGATGGCCGATGCTCGCCACGTACGGGTTTTCGAGGGCTTCGATGACCCGCGCGGTGATCTGCTGCCGCGATTGCTGATGCCCGTAATGCACGCTCGCCACCACCCAATCCGCCTGGGCCAGCACGTCATCGGGTAGGTCGAGCCCGCCGCGCTCCAGAATATCCACCTCGACGCCTTTTAGGAGCGTGATGCCTTCGAGCCGTTTATTGAGTCGGTCAATTTCCGCCCACTGCTCAAGGATGCGTTTCGCGTCCAGGCCGTTGACCATGGTGACCCGCTTGGAATGGTCGGTAATGGCGAGATACTTGTGGCCGCGCTGTTTGGCAGCGGCAGCCATCTGCTCGATCGACGCCTGGCCGTCGGTCCAGGTGCTATGGTCGTGGAGGTCGCCGCGGATATCGCCCACTTCCAACAATTTGGGCAACTCGCCGGCCTCGGCCCAGTCAAACTCGCGACGGGCCTCGCGGAGCTCCGGCGGAAAGCAGGGCAGATCCAGGCAGCCGTAGACTTCCTCTTCGGTCCGTCCGGCAATCACCTTCTCGCCGCGAAACACCCCGTACTCGTTGATCTTCAGCCCGAGGGCCTTCGCCCGGCCGCGGAGGATGATGTTGTGTTCCTTCGAGCCGGTGAAGTACTGCATAGCCGCGCCGAACGACTTGGCCTCGACTGCCCGCAGATCGACTTGCACGCCGGCCGACAAGCGGATGGACATCTTGGTGGGGCCGCGAGCCAGCACGCTGGCCACACCGTGGAAGATCCCGAAATGGTCCATCGCGGTCTCTACGTCGCGCGCGACCACCAGGAAATCGAGATCGCCGACGGTCTCCTTGCCGCGGCGGTAACTGCCGGCCACCGAGATCTGCTGCACCGCCCGGCACTTGCCCATGTGGGCCAGGATCTCCTCGACGTGCTCCTCGGCTTCCGCCCACAGGATGCGCTGCTCGGCTTCGGCGGCGATCCCCAGGCCCTGCAAGATGGCGGCCTCAGTCTTGGCGCCAAAGCCTTTGAGCACCTGCACCCGGTGCGACTCGCAGGCCGTCCGCAGGTCTTCCAGCGTGGCCACGTGCAGCTCGTGAAAGAGTTGTGCCGCCCGCTTGGGCCCCAGACCCGGCACGCGAAGAATGGCCAAGACGCTCTCGGGCACTTCCGCCCGCAACTCGTCGAGCATGGGCAGCGAGCCGGTCTGCACCAGCGTGCGGATCTTATCGGCCAGGTCCTTGCCGATGCCTTCGAGGTCGCTGAGCGACCGCTTCTCATCGGCGGCGATGTCGGCCACCGACTCCGTCTGATCGTGGACTGTCCGCGCAACGTTGCGATAGGCGCGGACCCGAAACGGATTGGCCCCTTGAAACTCCAGCAAATCGGCGATTTGCTCGAAAACCGCGGCGATTTCGTGGTTGGTCATTGGTCAGGATCGGAAGGACCAGCGGTTACCCCGCGTACGCGGCAACTGAACACAACAGTCTATTGCAAATCTCGAAGACATCCAGCGCGTTGTATCCGGAAGCGCGGCCGAGTTTGGCATTCCAGTAGCGCCCCTGTGCCAACCAATGTCGGAGTTTGAGGGCGCCCTTAAAGTCGGAAACGGCCCTGTAGATTCCGGCTATCGGCTGTGCTTGCCATACGTCGAGAACGTCCTCCTCAAGGCGGATCTGTTTTGCCCGGGCCTTGTCGGCCGCCCGGAATTTGCGAGACACATCGTCCTTTCGTCGGTAAGTGATTCGTTTGACAAAATCAACCCGCAACGATGCTTCCACGCACGCAAACATCCCGAGCATGCTCAACAAATCTGTCTCGGTGCTCTGGAAAGCGAAGTTCGAATCAAGTTCCTCCTTGGTCTTCGCGAAATAACGCGGTTCCGCAAGACTTTCACCCCTCTCGAGGGCAGCAAATAAGCGGGCCCTTTCCGCGTTGATCAGGGCGGGCTGAAGCTCGCGCCACTCCCACAGTTCGGAGAGGCTTTCCTCTTCGTTGGAGAGGGTGCTCAATCGCAATCGCCGGCTCATGGCCGCATGACTTGCTTTAGAACGTCTGTCAAGGTGTCGGCCGTTAACTCAACCAGCTCGAGCGAAGGCGTCCGCGACACGACAACGCTCCAGTGATTGCCACCTTGCCAGACGATCGTGGCGAGCCCACCCAGTCCCGTAACATCAATTCTCCCCAGGGCGCCGACGATGTTTGCGCCCTGAGGCGAGAAGATTACCTCTTCGTCGCCAACGCGGAGAAAGAGTTCCGGAACTTGGTAGACACCGATGAAGAATTCCCGCACGGTCGTGTCCTGGCGGGTGAGTTCCACATCGTGTTTGGCATCCTTCAGATAGTCTTCTTCGATTGTCCGATACAGATCGTTGACGGCCTTGATCCAAGCGTCACGCTTGGCGCCCCAGTCGATGTTGGCAGGATTCGCCTTTTGCTTTTTCTCCTGAAGGAACGCTCGCAACTGATCTTGAGCCATTAATCACCTCACCACCAAAGCGGTTAGGGAAACACTTCGCCTAGCGCTCTCTAGTCAACCAGGATTATACGGCACCCGCGCGAAATCGAACAGCGATCCCACCGTCGCAACGCTACCACAACTCCGCAGCTCACATATGCAATTCCACCACATCCCGGTCGTGCAACACATAGTCGCCTTTGACTTGCGTCCCGTCGTGGACTGCCGAGCCCCATACCCGCGCGAACTTCAGTCCCTCGACAAAATCCTTGTGTACCAGGCCGGCCAGTTCCAGCAAGGTGGAACCGCGGCGCAAGGTGAAGGGGCGGTCCCGGTCGGGCTCCTTAGCGGCCGGAAGCTTCGAGTAGACCCGCACCACGTCGAGCGACCGGTAGGTTGCCTCGCGCAACACCTCCAGCCCCGTGCCGTGTTGGGCCGAGACCACATATTCCGGGAAATCCAGCCGGCAGAGCTCGTGGAACAAATCGAGCCGCTCGGCCGCCCCGGGGGCGTCGATCTTGTTCGGTACCACGAAGGTTTGCGTGTACGACAGCCCCACGTCTTCCTCAGCGAGATACGATTTCGACGCCAGCCGGGTCTTGGTCTGCGCCAGCCGGTCGAGCACGTCCTGGCAGTCTTCGATTCCATTGTCATTTTCGAGGTCGACCGTCAACAAGGCAAGATCGGCGGCGCGGATCAAATTGTGCAGATGCGGGTCGAGGTAGTCGGTGGTGACCGGCGGCGTATCGATCAACTGCACGCTCACGTCCTCCCAGGGCATCATCGCCGGCGCCGGCACCTTGGTGGTAAATGGGTAGGGCGCCACCTCTGGGGTCGCACGAGTGAGCTTGGCCACCAGTTGGCTCTTGCCGGTGTTCGGGCCGCCCAGCAGAATGGCCGTGCCCGCGCCCTGCCGCGGAATCCGCAGCCCGCGGCTTTTCTTCCCGCCGGCCTTCTCGGCCGTCAGTTCCTTGCGAAGCTTGGCCAGCTTCGCTTTCAGATCCGCCTGGAGGTGATCGGTCCCCTTGTGCTTGGGGATTTCCTTCAACATCACCTGAAGGCAGGCGATCTCTTCTTCCGGCGTAGCTGCCCGGCGGTAATCCTCTTCGGCCTTCAGGTATTGAGGAGTGAGGTTAGCCGGCATTAGTCCTTGGACGCCTGCCAGCCGGCATTCTCCGGCGGAGTGCCCGCTTGCATCGCCGCGCCGATGAGTTGAATGCGGGCGGCTTCGCGGAGCGGCAGCATGGCAGTGCGGCTCTGCGGATCGATCAATCGCGGTCCGGTCGAGGTCGGATTGGTGTTCACGTCCGGCTTCGACTTCTTATCGGCGGGCAGTGGCACGGGCTGTGGCGCATCCGACGGCTTGTTCTCCTGAAAAGTCTTCGGGGGCGCCGGTGTCGGGGAAGGGGGCGTTCCACCGATGGCCGGCCCGGCGGGGTAGGTCGCCGGCCCGATGCCCGAAGCACATCCGGGGGCCGGATTGGCGGGTGGCAGAGCCGGGGCGGCTTGGGCCGCCGGGGCAGGGGCAGGGCCCGAAGGCACCGGGACCGGGGCAGGGACGGCAGGGGCCGCGGCTACTGCGGCGATCGGAGCCGGCGGCATATACGTGGTGCACGAGCTGCCACACGAAGTACACGGGCTCGCGCAGCTTGCACATGGGGCGGCGCAACTCAGGCACGGACTGGCGCACGTCGCACACGGGGCCGCGCAGGTTGCGCAACCGCCGAGGCAGGGGCTGTAGGCGACGTACGGCACGATCGGCGTGTAGGCCATGCGGTAGGTGGTGTAGGGCACCAGTCGCGGATAGCCGAAGATCGGCCGGTAGGTGGAATACGCAAACGCCGGCGGATAGCCGACGACTTGGGTCGCGCAACTGCCGCACGCCGGAACGATCGGCGCGCAGGCCGGCGCATAACACGCGGTCGCGCTGCACGCCGGCGGGGCCACATAAGCCGGAGCGCAAGTCGGCGCCGCGCAATGCCGGCCGAACAGCCAATCACACAAACCGCAGCCAGCCCTGCTTTCTCCGGGCAAGGCGAGTACGGCTGCGGTTGTCACCACCGCGATCATTTTCGTTCGCACGCTAGCACGTAACATGGCACTGGCTCCCGATAGAGTTCTCGCTCCGGCGATTGACAAACCCCACTTGGTTCATCAGAGCGTTCTTGAATAAAAATGTCAAGCAATCGGGCGGCTCGGCCGCACAGTTGGTTGCACTTTCCGATTGTGCGGTCTTTGCCGCTCAGACAAACTCTGCCGGTCAAGCCCAACACTCCGCTCTCGGACCATGTCCGGCCGCCGACACTTCACTTCAAGCCTAGGTCACTTTTTGCCGGCGTGCGGCCAACCGGACTGTGCTGGCGGGTGAAAAGCCGCGGGCCTTGCTTGGTCGCCTAATGACTGACGCCCCTTCGGGGCTGAGTCTCCGTCCGGCTGAGGTGCTGCTCGGTAAGATCGTAAAGATCGAAGAGCACTTCGCGCAAATTGCCGCGGTGGCGGGCATAGCACTCGCGGATCGACCCGGAATCCACCGGCGGGCGGCGATCGGCCGTCAACTGCGCGACAATCCGCTCCGCCAACTCCAGACTTGGGGCGGTTTGCGCGATCCGCGGCAGGCCCACGGTGCGATGGGCGGTCACCAGCAGCCCCAACCCGCCCCGCCGGCAGCGGCCCTTCAGCCGCCAGCGGCTCCACCAACTCAGTTGCTCATAGCCGTCAACCATTACCACGGTGGACGGCGCTAGCTGCCGATCGTCGGTCAGTCCCGGCGGCAATCTGCGTTGGCCGTCGTGGAGCGCCACCAACCGTGTCGGCCGGCCGGCTTGATCGAGGACCGCCGTGCACGCGGCCAGCAGCGCCGACTTGCCCGAACCATGCGGACCGATGATCTCTCCCCACCAATCCGCCCGCCGCAAGACTGCAACCAGGTCTTGGGCGGACTGGCCAGGCGGGAACAGATAAGGCATCGCCCCCGGGCGAATGCGCCGCGAGCAAAAAGGGTTCTCCTCGGCGGTGCAAGAGAGCGATCCACTCATCCGGACAGACCTCCGGCTTGCGGGCTGGGCACGTCGCCCAGTTGAAATACCTTTTGACCAAGCAGCTCCTTGCCGCGCTGCAGAAACACCCGCACCCGCACGCACCAACGGATCTTGACAATCCGTCCTTCATAGCTCAAGGGGCTGCCGGGCAATCGGACCCCAAAAGGCTCCGGGCGGCTGGGGTCGAGGGAGCATTCCGCGTCGAAGTCCCGCCGCCAGAACTCCTGCACCGCCATGTCCTCGTCGCCCTTGCCTTCGGTGTACCAGAGCACCGAAGCTTCGATCGCCTTGAGTTGGTCGCCCGGCAGCGATTGGATCCAATATTCGCCGCAGAGCGACTCGCCCGGCCGATACACCCGGCCATTGCCTTCCAGCCGAATAATGATTGCCGGCTCCGCGCCCATCAGTCGGCCTCCCCGTTTCCCGGCTGGACGATCACCGTAAAGGCACGAGAGAAGCTGGGCCAATCGGCCGCCTCGCCCTCGACCACCAGTCGCCAGCCGACCTGGTTGTGTTCGGCCACGAAGGAGTGCATGGCGTGGTCGGGCACGCGCAACTCGAACTCGGTCTCGAACGGCCGCCCCCGCTGGATCCGAAAGGCCTCGCGGCGGAGCAGTTCTTGCCGGTAGACTTCTTGGGTTTCGGTACGGGTGTTGGTCCCTTGTCGATAGGCGGCCGACTCCTCGCACACCAGCGAGGCCCGGAGCAGGTTCATTCGCAATGCCCCCGCCTGTGAGACAAACAGGCGATACTGCCCGCCGGGGCGCAGCGGATGAGCGGAGATCTCGACCAGGGTGGGGCCGATGCCGGTAGCAATCAGCGCCCCTCGAATCAGCAAGACGAGGGCCCCGGCGCCAATCAGCAGAAAGGGCAGGATGAGGATGGTGAAGATCCAGTCCGGCCTGCCGGCGAGAAAGCCGCGGGCCGCCAACACCATCGCCACCGCCACGCAGGCGTTCCAAACCAGGCAGAAGACGGTGGCCCCGAACAGCCGCCAACCTGCCGGCCGCGCGGCTGGCAGGCGAAAGCGGAGCCGCGTGCCCGGACTATTGGTCACGTCGGCCCCTTGGGGAACAAACGGATATCGGCGGTCGTCGCCGTCCACGGCGGCGAACCGATCGCGCTGCTGCCCGCGTTGGGCCGACGCCGCTTGCCGCTCGGCCGATTTGCCCCAGTGCAACCAGGCGTAGATCAGCCCGCCGGCCCCGATCAGCACAAAGGCGATGGGCACAGTGAACACCAGCCAAATCCACAAGCGGTAACCGCGGATCAGGACCGCCTCGCCGGGATTGGCCGGATTGTACCAGCAAGGATAAAGGTTGTCTTTGACCTTGTCGTAGAGGTCAAATTGATCGAGAACCGCTTGGGCGTCCTCGCGGCGGCTGAAGGCGGTGTTTTGGATATCATAGGTCCAAGCCCGGTTGGTCTCGCCGCCCACTTCGTACTCGATCTTGATCTTGGGCGCAAAGTGGAGGCCGTCTTTGTCGCGGGCTTCTTTGATTTCCTTGTCGCGGACCTTGCACGCCTGTTGGACGAACTCCACGTTCACCCGCCATTGGGGCACGACCAGCGTGACAAACAGCACGATCAGCCCGCCGCACCCCAGAGTCAACAGGGCGGCGAAAAAGGCCGTCTCCCCGGCGCTGGCCAGGGCCGGCGAGCCGGTCCGCCGATGGCCGCGCTTCTTTTCGTAATAGCGGAAACTGCGGGCCAAAGTGGATTGCTCCGCTACAACGCGGCCGCCTCAGCGAGGTTGCGGGGGAGGGCCGCTCGACTCGCTCCCCGCTCGACGATGGAAGCCGATGCCTTCCAGCGATTTGTAGACCTCTTCCAACGTCTTTTCGCCGAAGTTGGAGATGCTCAGCAACTCTTCGCGGGTACAGTGCAGCAGGTCGTCGACCGTGAAAATCCCTCGCTCTTCCAGACAATTGGTCGTCCGGACGGAAAGACCAATCTCGGCGGTGCTCATTTCCAGCTTGTCGGCCAGCTCTTTCGCCTTGGCATCGGTAGTCTGAAGCGGAATCCGCGTGCCCATGGGTTCCCTCCCAGCTAGGGGGTGAGATCGACGGACCATCTTGCCCTTTCAGAAACGGTCCGAACACTAACGAGTCAGTATAACACAATTCAAATAATGGTGAGTAGGGGGCGGGGACTGTCCCGATTTTTGTGGCAGGACGCCACAAGAATGGGACGGTCCCCCTTGGACCAGCCTCCCCCCTCCGACCTCGCGCCCCGTCTCTCGCCCGCCGCCCCAAATCCCATATACTGTTACACTAGTTGGACTCACCCGCCCCGGTGCAATCAGATCGAAGGACTACCATTGGAACAGCTCTTGAACGGACTCACCGATGCCCAGCGCGAGGCGGTCACCCATATCGAGGGGCCGCTGCTGATCCTCGCCGGCCCCGGCAGCGGCAAGACCCGCGTGGTAACGCATCGCGTCGCCTGGCTACTGGCCAACGGCATACCGGGCCATCAGGTCCTCGCTCTGACGTTCACCAACAAGGCCGCCGACGAAATGGCTCGTCGGATCGAGGAACTGGCCGAACCCTCCGGTGTGTGGGTCGGGACGTTCCACCGTTTCTGCGCACGATTGTTGCGGAAGTACGCGCCGCTGGTCGGGCTTCAGGAAAACTACACGATCTACGACGTGGCCGACAGCGCCCAGGCCCTCCGCCGGGCCATCTCTCATGCAAGGCTCGACAGCGAGCGATTCACCCCGGACACGCTGGCCAAAGCCATAAGCTGGGCCAAGAACAACCTGATCTCGCCCGCCGATTATCAGCCTCGGCCCGGCAGCGCGATCGGATTGGCCGTCCAGCAGGTCTATCCGCAGTATCAATCGCAGCTTCTCGCCTCGAACGCCGCCGATTTCGACGATCTGCTGCTGCACGTGGCCACTCTGCTGCGTGAAAACCCCGAGGTCCGCGCGGCCCTTGACCAGCGCTATCGCTTCATCCTGGTCGATGAATATCAGGACACCAACCTGGCCCAGTACGCCATTGCCCGCGCACTTTCGATCGATTGCCCGAACCTGGCCGTCACCGGCGACCCCGACCAGTCGATCTACGGCTGGCGGGGAGCGAATCTGAACAACATTTTGGAGTTCGAGCGGGATTTTCCCGAGGTCCGGGTGGTGCGGCTGGAGCGCAACTACCGCAGCACCCAGCGCATCCTGCGGGTGGCCTCGGAACTGATCGGCTACAACCTCCGCCGCAAGGAAAAAGGCCTGTTTACCGAGAACGGGCTGGGCGAGCCGGTGCGGCTGGCCACCTACGCCACCCAGCACGACGAGGCCAACGGCATCGCCGCCCAGATCGCCGCCGCCATCCGCTCGGGCCGCCGCCGCCCCAGCGATTTCGCCGTCTTCTATCGCGTCAACGCCTTGAGCCGGGCCTTCGAGTTCGCCTTGCGCGAGTTCGGCGTGCCCTACCAGATGGTCAACGGCCTGGAGTTCTTCCAACGCAAGGAAATCAAGGACGTTTTGGCCTATCTGCACCTGCTGAACAATCCGCACGACGAGGTCGCCCTGCTGCGGGTCATCAACACCCCGCCCCGCGGCATCGGCAAGACCACCGTCGGCCGGCTCTCCGACTACGCCGCCCGGCGCGGCCGGACGATGCTGGATGCGGCCCGCCAGGCAGGCGAAATTGAGGGAATCAGCCCGCGGATCGCTGCCAAATTGCGGCAGTTCGTCGACTTGTTCGATCGGCTGGTGGCCTCGCTGGGCGGCCCGATGGAGGAAACGCTGGGTTTCGTGTTGAGCGAAAGCGGCTATCACGAGATGCTCCGCCAGTCGGACAACGAGGAAGACCAGGAGCGGCTGGCGAACATCGAAGAGCTGCTCACTGTCGCCCGCGAGTTCGACGAGCGCAGCGGCGGCGCCGGCCAACTGGAGGCCTTTTTGGAGGAGACCTGTCTGATCAATGACACCGACGCCTGGGAGGTCAATGCCGACCGCGTGACCCTGATGACTCTGCACGCCTCGAAAGGTCTGGAGTTCCCGGTCGTCTATCTCGCCGCCGTGGAAGAGGGCCTGCTTCCGCACGAACGCAGCCGCCAGCATCCCGAGCAGCTCGAAGAGGAACGCCGGCTGATGTTCGTCGGCATTACCCGCGCCCAGCAGGAGCTGCAAATCAGCCACGCCATCCATCGCGACTATCGCGGGCAGCGGACCAACGCCATCCCCAGCTCGTTTCTGATGGAACTGCCGCGCCACGAAATGGACGTGAGCTATGCCGGCGGCGAGCAGGTAGTTGGCCAGGTCTATGCCAGCGATCCTTTCAGCCAAGTGCGGCCCGAAGAAGCGGCCACGCTGGCATCGCCGATGAGTTCTCAACTTCCCGGTCCGGATTTCAACGGGCCAACTGGTTTACAAATCGGCATCGCCCATAGCGGTTCGGCGGTGGCCAAGCAGGCGGCGCCAACCCCGCCCTCTTTCCGGCTGACCACGGCGGCCGAGTTGGCCAACGGCGGCGCGGCCGCGCCGCCGACCGACCCCAACGCCTTTCGGCAAGGCATGTTGGTCCGCCATCCGACGCTCGGCCTGGGCCGCGTAGCGGCCCTCAGCGGCGCCGGACAAGCCCGCAAGGCCACCGTCGACTTCGGCCCCCCAACCGGCCGCAAACGGTTCGTTCTCAGCCAAAGCCCCCTGCGGCCCATCAAGTAACCTCGTCGGATGCGGGGCTAGATCCTTCGCTGCGCTTAGGATGACCGCCTATCACCCCGGCTTCGAAGCCATGACCACCGAGTTCATCGCGTCATGTTTGACCGCCAGCACCGGTTTCTCGAATCCGGCTGCTTGCAGATCCTCGGCGTATTCGGGGAAGGTGAAGGTGCCGCCGCTTTCGGTGTTGACCAGCATGTTGATGGCGAACAGGGCGCCGTCGCGGGGGCGGGTGCGGTCGGGCTCCATGACCACGTCGCGGAGGGCGATCCGTCCGCCCGGTGCCAATGCCGCAAACACTTTGCCAAACAGTTCCCGGTTATGCTGCCGCGAGTGCTGATGACAGATGGCGCTTACCCAGGCGAAGTCGGCGCCTCGGGGCAAGTCGTCGACATAGAAATTGCCGGCCGCGAGGCTCACCCGGCCCGCCAGCGGGCTTTCGCTTAGTCGCTGTTGGGCCTGCTCGATGGCATCGGGCAAATCGAAGATGGTGGCCGTGGCGTTGGGGACTGCACGCAGCAGCGCCAAGGTCCACGTGCCCGACGCCCCGCCCACGTCGAGCAAGTGGCGAAAGTGCAACGGTTGGAGTTGGGCGACCAGGCCGTCGGCCATCGGGCCGGAGATGGCGTGCATGGCGGCGATGAAGCTCTCGCGATCGGCGGCAGCCCCGCGAATGCTCGCCGGCCGCGGCGGGGAGACACCGCCCTTGACGGTCCACGCCAACTGCGACCAGCCCCGCAGGATATTGCCGGCGTGCAACAGCATCGGCAGCAGTGTTTGCTGTCCGCCAGCCGCCAACCAATCCTGCAGCTCAGGCGCAACCCGATAGCGCCCGTCCTCTTTCTCGAGCAGGTCCAGCGCGACCACGGCGTCCAACAGCATGGTCAGCGCCCGCAGGTCGCAATGCAGTATCTTGGCCAACGCCTCGGCGGTTCGCGGGCACTCGCTCAATACGCTCCAGACATCCAATTCCGCGGCGGCTCCTATCACGCACGCTGAGCGGAATCCGTTCATCATCTCCAGAATCTGCTGCCGGTCAGGTCGTGGTTTGGGCATGATAACTCCTCCTTTCCTCCAACTTCTTCCAACTATGCTATTCGCGGGCGAAAATGGGACTTTTGCCGCGACGGACATCGTAACCCGAAGCGTAAGCGAGGGGACAACTCACGTAACCCGAAGCGTAAGCGAGGCAACAACTCACGACCCTCGCTTACGCTTCGGGTTACGATCATTCATTTTCTCCCGCGAGCACTATAACGCATTGGCCGCAATGAGGCGATTCCCCAATCGTGGGGTGCGATAGGAAAGGCGGAGGGCGAATCACCAATCGTGGTATGCCCCAGACCAGATCATTCTGGAACCGCGGAGGACGTAAGAGACGCAGAGGAAAACAGAGATTCCCAACATGCAACGAAACGCCCTGCGCCGCTTGGAATAGTCAATTTCTTGTCGCAAATCCCCGCTTGCGTCCTCGGCCTCCTCCGTGGTGAATACTCCGAGCCAGGCATCCACCAGTAAGATGGGTGCGGTGGCCGCAGTCGGCAAATCTCGAATTAGAATAAAGGAAGAAAGAGGTCCCAGGTGTTGAGAGGTGCTTTGATGCGCGTACCCAATAGTCCCTTAGTAGTTGCTTTGCTGCTGGGCGTGGCCGCCTCGGCTGCGGCCCAATTCAAGGACGGCGAGCCGGGCGGCCCGCAGGTTACCGGCAAGTCGCAGGTCTCGCGATGGCGGATTGGCATGATGATCCGGTCCACGGGCGGGCCCTGCAAAGGCATTGTCGGCTATGTCCCGGTCCCCGCCGAGTGGCCCGAGCAGCAAGTGCAGGTCCTCAAGGAAGAGGTGTCGCCGGGGGCGCGGCTCCGCTACGAGACGGTCGATGGCGGCGTGAAGATCATGATGGTCAGCATCGCCCAGCTTCCGGCCAACGCCGAGGCCAAGGCACTGGTCACCTTCGAGGTCCGCCGCACGGAAATCCTCCCCCCGGAGAACACCGACGCCTATGTACTTCCCGATCCCAAAAAGGTCCCGGCGAACGTCAAACGCTACCTGTCGCCCAGTCCGAAGATCGAATGTCGCGACCCGAAAATCCGCGAGCTGGCCAAACGGATCGGCGCCGACAAAAAGAAGGCCTGGCAACGGGTGGAAGCCATCTACGATTGGGTCCGCGGGCACATGGGCTACCAGCACAAGAGTAGGGCGGAAATCGCGGCGGCCCAGGCCACAGGCCGCCCGGCCATCGGGGCCCTCGACGTGCTTCGCAGCGGCCATGGCGACTGCGAAGGGTTTACTTCTTTGTTTGTCGCCATTTGTCGGGCGGCCGAAATCCCCGCCCGCACCGTCTGGGTGTATGGCCACGTCTATCCCGAGTTTTATTTGGTGGACGGACAAGGACAGGGACACTGGTTCCCCTGCCAGTCGATCGGTTCCAAGGGCTCGGCCCGCCAATTCGGCGGGATCACCCAGTTGGACCCTATCATGCAGAAGGGTGACAACATTCGTCCGCCCAAGGGCAAGAACCGCCAACGGTTGTTGGTGGAGACGCTGGTGATGTCCGGCCAGAAGGGCGCCCAACCGCAATGCCGCTTCATCCGCGAGCCGGCTCCCAGGGATTGACGGTTATTGCATCGCGGGCCCGGAGCTTGTCGGCGGCGGCAGACTCGGAGCGGGCACATTGGCTGCGGGCACCGGGGCGGGTGGCGTAGGCGCGAACGTACGGGGGGCCGACGCCGTGCCGTAATAAGATGGCTGCGGGGCCGGTGCGGGCGGCGTATAAACCGGCGTCGGCGCCACGTAGGCCGGCGCCGGCGCACTATACACGGGAGCGGGTGCTACGTAGACTCGGTAAGGGTAGCGGTAAGAGTAGGGGTACGCATAGGGACGGGCATAATAAGGCCGATAGTAATACGGCGGCGGATAGTAATACACGGGAGGCGGCGCGTACACGGGCAGTCCGATGCCGATGCCAATCCCTATTCCGGCCTGGGCCGACGACCAGGGTACCGCTGACAGCGCCAGCGCCGCAGTCACCAATAGGGCTGTTTTCGTTTTCATCGCAAGTCCTCCTCCGATCCTTTCCTGATTCCTGCCCGAGTTGGATGATACCACCTGACCCGACAGCCACATATCCCAATTCCGTGCGGGGCCGCGGGGCGGCGCCCCCGATCAACCGAGCTACCCGCCCATTAAGGGGAACATCTGCCGCACCATGGTGATGGCGGCCGGGCCGACCAGCACCACGAAGATGCCCGGAAAAATGAACAGCACCAGCGGGAAGATGAGTTTCACCGCCGTCTTGGCGGCTTTCTCCTCGGCCAACTGGCGGCGGCGGATCCGCATCGAGTCGCTCTGGGTGCGGAGGGCCTGGGCCACGCTGCCGCCGAACTTGTCGGCCTGAATGAGCACGGCCGCCAAGGCGCGGAGATCGGACACGCCGGTCCGCGCGCCCAGCTCGTGCAGCACTTCCGCCCGCGGCCGCCCCATCTGCAATTGGAAGTTGCTCAGGGCGAACTCGCCGGCCAGCACCCGGTAGGTGCGTTTCATCTCCTCGGCCACCCGGCGCATCGCCTGGTCCAGCCCCAGACCGGCCTCCACGCAGACCACCATCAGATCCAGGGCGTCGGGCAGGGCCAGGAAGATGGCCTGTTTGCGGCGGCTGCCCAGAAAGTCGACCACAAAGGCCGGCAGATAAAAGAAGATCGCCGCCAGACCGACGGTCATCTCCAAGGTATGCAGGCTGGCCCCGCGGAGGGTGGCCAGCGTCCCGCCGCCCAGCAGGAAACCGCCCACCAGGCCGGCGAACTTCAGGCCGAGGTAGATGCTGCCGGCGGTTTCCCCGCGGAAGCCGGCGGCCGAGAGCCGCAGGCGGAGCTTGCTCAGTTCGGCTTCATTGGTGGGCTGCAGCGGCTTGGCCAAGGCGGGGGTGGCCTTCTCAAGGATCTGCACGAAGGGGTCGGGCTTCTTCAGCGCGCTTTCCAGGGCCTCGCGGCGTTTCCGCGGCGACTTGAGCTCGTCGAGCCGTTCGGCCGTCCGGTTCTTCCCGGCGGCCAGCATCTCCAGTGCCCACCAGGCCAGCGCCGCCACCATGCCGAACATCGCCAGCGGAATCAGCGACTCGAAATTCACCAGACCAGCGGCCAGCAGCACGGCATTACACCTTGATATTGACGATATGTCGGATCACCAGAGCCCCGAGGATTTGCATGGCCACCGCCACCGCCAGCATCTTGGTGCCCAGCGGATCGGTGAACAGCGTCATGAGGTAGTCGTGATTCAACTGGTAGACGGCCAGGAAGAGCACAAAAGGCAGGGCCAGCAGGACCACGCCCGAGAGCCGGCCTTCGCCGGTTAACGCCTGCACTTGCCCCCAGATCCGGAAGCGATCGCGGATCAGGTTGCCGATCTTGTCGAGGATCTCGGCCAAGTCGCCGCCGGTCTGACGCTGCAGAATCACCGCGGTGACAAAAAACTTCAAGTCCAGGTTGGGGATGCGATTGGTCATGGCCTTGAGGCTTTCGTCCATGGCAAGACCGAGGTTTTGCTCCTCGAACACCCGGCCGAACTCCCTGCCGATCGGCGCCGGCATCTCATGGGACACCATATTGAACCCGAAGGCCAGGCTCTGCCCGGAACGCAAGCCGCGGGCCAACATCTCCAGGGCGTCGGGAAGCTGGGCGGCGAAGGCCTTGATCCGCCGCTTGCGGCGAAACAGGATCCAGAAAAGCGGCAACGAGCCCATGCCCACGCCCACCAGCGGCAGCAGGGCGGGGTGGATGTGAATGATCACTGCCAGGGCGATCCCCAGCCCGCCCAGCACCGCCGAGACGGCCAGGAACTTCCCCACGTTCAAATTGGCGTCGGCCTGTTCAAACAGCAGGGCGACGTTGAACCGCTCCAGAAAACTCTGGAACATGCCCACACCGTCGTCCAACGGCTGGGAGAGGATGCTGGTCTCCTTACTTAGGGCCTCCTTGGCGGCGGAGACGTTGGTGCCGGTCAACAGGTCGAGCCGGTTCTCGATCCGGCTGGCGGGCTTATCGCGGAGGAAGAGACTCACCGCGCCCACCAGGGCGGCCACCCCCACGAACACCATCAGTCCGATCAGCAGGGGAGTCACCGCTCAATCCTCCAACATGATTCGCTCGCGGAAGGCGCTCGACGGGAGCCGCACCCCGGACGCCTCCAGGCGGCTCATGAAGGCCGGCCGGACGCCCGTGGCCAGGAAGCGGCCGTAGGCCCGGCCGGTCTCGTCGACCCCCTGCTTGTCGAAGCGGTAGATGTCTTGCATCACCACCGTGTCCTGCTCCATGCCCACCACCTCGGTAATGTTGATGATCTTCCGTGGGCCGCCTTGCAGCCGGGTGGCCTGCACGATCAAGTCGATGGCGCTGGCGATCTGGGTCCGCATGGCCTTCAAGGGAAGCTCGAAGCCGGCCATCATAATCATGGTTTCCAGGCGGGCGACGGCGTCCCGCGGGCTGTTGGCGTGCAGGGTGGTCATCGAGCCTTCGTGGCCGGTGTTCATGGCTTGCAGCATGTCCAGGGCCTCCGCCCCGCGGCACTCGCCGATGATGATCCGTTCCGGCCGCATCCGCAAAGCGTTGCGAACCAGGTCGGTGGCGGTCATGGCCCCCTTGCCTTCGATGTTGGGCGGCCGGGTCTCAAGGCGGACCACGTGGTCCTGCTGCAACTGCAACTCGGCCGCGTCCTCGATGGTCACGATGCGATCGGTGTTGGGAATGAAGCTGGAAAGCGTGTTCAGCAGGGTGGTCTTGCCCGAGCCGGTGCCCCCGGAGATGAGGATGTTCAGCCGGGCCTTGATGGCCCCCTCCAAGAGCATCACCATCTCGGGCGTGAAGGCCTTGAAGTGCAGCAGGTCTTCGAGCTTCAACGGATTGGCCCCGAAGCGGCGGATCGACACGCAGGCCCCGTCCAGGGCCAGCGGCGGAATGATGGCGTTGAAACGCGAGCCGTCGGCCATCCGGGCATCGACCATCGGACAGGTCTCGTCCACCCGCCGGCCCACCTTGGAAATGATCCGGTCGATGATCTGCATCAGGTGGTTGTTGTCGCGAAAGACCACGTTGGTCTTTTCCATCCGTCCCCGCCGCTCGCAGTACACGCTCTTCGGCCCGTTGATCAAAATATCGCTGATCGACGGGTCCTTCAGAAGCATCTCCAGCGGGCCGAGGCCGAAGGTTTCGTCGAGCACTTCGCCGACCAGCCGCTCCCGCTCGCTGCGGTTTAGGAGCGTGTTTTCGGTGTCGCAGAGGTGCTCGACCACCATGCGGATTTCGCGCCGCAGGGTGTCGCCGTCCAGCTCGCCGACCCGCGACAGGTCGAGCTTGTCGACCAGCTTGCTATGGATCCGCTGCTTGAGGTCTTCGAAGTCGCCCTCTTTGGAGTCAGCCGGCCGCGAAGGTGTAGCCAATTTTGCCATGATCGTCGAGTAAGATGATGAAACGCCGCAAATCCACCACGGCGCATTGATCCCGTAAAGGATAGCTTACCGGGCGCAAAAGCCGAAAGCGGAACGCCGAAAGCGGAACGCGGAAGAGGGGAGGGCGGAGGACCGAAAGCGGAAAACCGAAACCGGGAGCGATGTCTCGGCCTTCCGTTTTCGGCTTTCGGCTTTACAGACGGGTTGCGCGGGTTATGGCGATCGCAAGGGCGGATCCAACCGCCGATCTCAGTGCGTCCATTCCATGCCCACCGACAGCCCGTCCAGGCCGACGCTGCCGCTGTCGTCGTAGCCGCCCAGTTGCCGCGGGCCGAGCGCCAGCCCGCTCAGGCCGTAAAACTGGTAACCACCGCGGACCCAGACATTGGGGGCGATGCGATACCGGGCCGTGAGCGACAGCTCGATTAACCCGGCCAGATCGGTGCCGCCGTGCGAGATGTCGAAAGGTTGGAAGCCGGCCAGCGGGCTGCCGGAATCGATGCCGTGCTGCGAGTAGGCATTGGCGAACAGCCCTCCCTTGACCTCGGTGCTCAATTGAAAGCGGTCCCAGCCCCAAGCCCATTGCAACCCGATCTGCATGCCGATCAAGTTGTTGCTGGTCCGCCAATCGAGCGATTCATAATTGCCGGTATACAGGTCGGAACCGGAGAGACCGAAGTCATCCGTCAGCGAAAAGTAGCGGAAGCCCCACAGCCAGGAGAACGCCCGGTAGGGATCGAATGAATACAGCTTCCGCCGCTGATTGATTTCGACGTTGGCTACCTGGCTGTTGTAGGTGTAGCCCAGCTCGTTGTCGAAGCCGCCGATCAAGGACGACATTGCCAGCCAAGGCGAGTGCGCCAGCACCGACTCTCCCAGCGGATCGCCGTAGATGCTTCGGCCCACCGACCATTGCTGCAGCCCCCAGCCGGTGACCTCGATGGCGGTCTCATCGCTGGTCCGGCAAATCACCTGCAGCCGCAGGCCGGCTGCCAACGGGAAGTAAACGTCGTCGCTCCACAGGCTATCGGTCCCGATGGCCTGCATCGCGTGTGAGCCGTAGTTGTAGCTGGTGAAGCCCAGAGGAATGCTCGTGCCCGCGTCGCGCTCCAGCCACAAGGCGTCGACGCTGACGTCCCAGCGGGGATGGTCGCTGCCCGGCACCAGACTCAGACCCGGGCTCGGGGACCCCCACCGAAATACCTGCGGTGGATAGACCGGCTCTTCCGGCGGCGGCAGATAGGGCGCCGGCTGAGCCAGCGGCGGGTTGACCGCGGGCGGCGGCATGTAAGGTGCGGGCTGGGCGGCCGGCTGGTTGGGCGGCGGTGGGGTTGTTCCGGGTGAAGGTGGCGACGAGGTAGCGGTCGGATCCGCTTGCGGCGCAGGCGGTGGCGGACTGGCCGGTCCTCCTGCGGCCGCGCCTACCGACGCGGATCCCGAAGCGACCGGCGCGGGCGGCACGCTTGAGGCAACCTGCGCCAAAACCGCCGAACAACTCGACAACCCGACCAGCAACGATAGAAGGGGGGCATATCGGTTCATGGGGGGCAAATCGTACCAAGAAGCCCCCGCACGGACCAGATCAGCTTGGACCTAGGAAATGCAAAATGCGAAACGAAAAGTGCAAAAGGAAAATTAGGATGGGTGACTTAGGGAACGTAGGGATTCAGGAAGCAAGGAAACGCCGTAATCTCCAAATCCTCAAAATCCCTACAGTCCCCAAATCCACTGCCCTAAGTCCTAGCCGCCACGGGCCTCACTCCTATTGCAACGCCGTCGCCGCTAAGGCCCGGTAAAGGTTCTGGCGGGCCTCGACGAAATGGGGTCGCAGGACAAGGGCTTCCCGGTACTGGACTGCCGCTTCATCGAACCGGCCGCGCGCCGCCAGGGCCAGCCCGAAGTGGTTGTGGACCTCGGCGGGGCAGTCAGGTTTGCTTTCCAGCGCCAG
>JAJYGU010000100.1 GCA_021784975.1 Planctomycetota bacterium | reverse complement strand
AGATCGCCTGCGGTCTTTCGCAGCTTCCCAAACGAAAGGCTTGGAAACTCGGGATGGCCGTCCTTTTTGATTCGCTGAATGAGCACTGCGAACCGGTTCGGAATTTGTTGGTTTCGATGATTGCCTTTGGTTGGTTGGTTATAAGGCACGCCTCTGTCGTTCAACAACAGGACAGATTCCGACTGGAACTCGGAATGTTTACTTCTCCGTTGCAACGCCCATTGCATCGCCGCCACGGTTTGTGGAAAGAGAATATGTTCGCCATACACGCCATTCTTCCGGCGAATTCGTTTAATGAATGAGTCGGCGTTGGTGGTCTGATATCCCAAGAGTTCCTGATGCCGTGCCTCGTGGCCCTTGAACAGCACTACTTCGCCTACCAGCAAACTTGCGATCTCTGCCACTCCAAATCCGCAATTCAGACCCAGGAGCAGGAAAACTCTCTCCAACGGTGTCGCATATTCATTGAGCAAGCGAAGTTCATCGAGTGAGAATGTGTCTACTTGCACCAGCTTCCGTTGTTGGTCTCCTGGAGCCGCATCGACCTTGGTCTTGATTTCATCGAAGTTCTCCGGCTTCCGCCAGTCAAAATCCTTGGACTTGTGAAGCCATCGAAAGAACCGTTTCAATTCCCCAATGTAATTCTCGGCGGATTTTCTGCTGATCGGTCGTGTTGTGCCTTTCCTGACTGGGCGTTGTCGCCAGAAGCGGAACATTTCTTCGACCTCCGCTTCGTCCAACGTCGAAAGGGGCTTGTCCTCGTGACGGCCCATTAGGGTTTCGACCTGACGAGTTATGGTACGCCCGTGATCGTTTATCCTTCCCAACTCAGGTCTGAAATAGTCCTTCTCGATCCAACGGATATAGGCCCTCATCGCGTCGTGCAACATGCCGCCCCGCCGAGAAAGATCCACACGACTGACGTTGCCAACCCGTAGATGCCTTGCCTGCCTTTCGACAATTTGTCGCTCCAATTCTTCAACCCGATCCTGTAACTCGCTGACTTGGCTGTTCACCATCGTTTGATTTGCCGCTGCACCCGTGATGTACGCTCCTTCGTCCTCGGCCACAAACGGAACCATCGGATAATGTCGCTGAACACGATGGACATAGCTGGCGTATACCTCTGGGCCATCCTTCGGGAACCGAGGAATCGCAATTTGGACCTTTCCCGTCGCGATCTCCTTTGCGACGTAGAGGGTGAACGGAACCCAAATCGCAGGCTGGCCCAGAACCGAAGTTGTCGCTTCGACTTGATCCCACAATTCCATCAACTTCTGCTCCCGACGCTTAGCCTCTTTCAAGTCGGAGCCGAGCCGGAATTTGTGCTGGATGAGTTTCCCATTCCGGCTGTACTTCCAGCCAATTTGGCGTGGGTATTGGCCTTGTGCGTCCAGCTTCCAACTCTGGCGGCTACGACTTGTCATGGCAGGTATCGTGTCCCAAACAGCCAGTGGAGTATAATGTCCGATAGATAAGAATACGCAAGATATAAGACTTTTGGCAAGCCTTTATCGGACTATTTTGGCCTAATTTATCGGACTTTCCAACATTTACCGATAAATAATGGGCCTGGAGAGAAGGAGACAAGCGTTCGTAAGTGCAATAATAAAAGCCACTTGCGTTGATCCTGCAAGTGGCTTCAAAGCGGAGGGCAAGGGAGTCGAACCCTCAACGGCTTGCGCCGCACCTGATTTCGAGTCAGGCTGCTAACCATTCGCGTACCCTCCGAAGGTGCTTAGGCATCGTCATTGTGCGCCGCCGTCTCTTGGCCGTCAAGTCGGACCGATGCCGCGGACGGCCTGATCTGTAGGGGGGGTAGGTCGCACATCGGACACCGCCTCTCGCCCTTTTTTCGAAATTTAGCAAGCGCCCGGCCCGCTCCATTTTCATAGGAACGCTGGTCACCGCTAATCCACACCAATCTGGCGCATTAGCACAGATTAGCGATTCCGTCTCTCATGGCATTATCTTCGACGGACCACTCGAAGATTTCTTATGCGTGGTGGTCTCGCATTCGAGTCTTTTGCCGTGTCTTGACGAACGTACCGCGGAAGCTCTCAACTTGATGTCTATGGGAGGAGGATTCCGGTCAGCCCTCCCCAATCCACTTCCACGCCGCCTCGACTTCGGACACATCGAAATACATCACCTTCGCGGTGGTGAACGGCTTCCAGATCGTGGCCAGCCACCGCTCCCATCTGCGGCCACCCACCATTGCTATGCGGTCGAAGTCGCGATAATGCTTCAGCCCCAGGCAGAGGTCGTCCCAGGCGGCGTGCAAGTCCCAGCCGTGAAAATCCTCGAACTGCAAGAAGAAGCGGACTTTGCCCTCCGCCCGTACGGCGGCGTCCACCGCCGGCACGAATGACCGGTAATCCTCATCGTGCAGCCTGCCGCTCAATCGATAGCCGATGATCTTCGCTGAACCGGTTGGCAGTGTCTCGATCATGGCGTCTCTCCTCTGGACGGAATCATTAGGATCATGGCGATTTCCTCCCGCTTTCTCTAGAAGTGGTTGGGAGGAGGATTGCAGAGCAACAGAAACGGCCTCTCCAGATAATCCACGATGCGGTCCAGAAACTCGGCGGCCGGCACGCCACCCATCACTCGGTGATCCACTGCGAGAGTCAAATGGATGGTGTCGCGGAGACCAATCCGGCCTTCAAACGCCACCGGCCGCTTAGCTACCCGGCCGACAGCCAGCATGCTGCTCTGCGGCGGCGAGAGGATGGGGACGAAGTGGTCGACGCGGTATTTACCCAGGTTGGCCAGCGACGCGGCCGCACCCTGAG
Source organism: Planctomycetota bacterium (assembly GCA_021784975.1). Lineage (GTDB taxonomy): Bacteria > Planctomycetota > Planctomycetia > Pirellulales > Thermoguttaceae > JAJYGU01. Next base: position 9,510 of record JAJYGU010000100.1, on the reverse strand, counting down.
ACGCATCGACCGGCGTCTTCCGGCGGACGGCGGCCACCAGCTCGGCCCGCTGCCGCACCAACTCGACCATGCTCAGCCGATCCGCTTGACGAATGACCGGCGTCAGCAGGCCATCGGGTGCACAGAAGGGAGCAGCCCCATTTTTGTGGCCGACCAACGCGACCCGCAAGCGGGTGCCCCCGTCGGTGCCCGCCCCAAAAATCGGGACAGTCCCCGCCACGAGCCCAACGTCAATGCGGGGCAACGCGACGATCGTATCGTTCTGCCAGATGCGATTGGCCTGCGGGCAGTCGCGGAGTGCCAAGACCATCGCCCGCAACAAGAAATCAGTGAGGCTGGGCCGATGACCGCAGCGCTGCTGAATGTCCTCGATGATCTGGTTGCGCAGTTGCACCAGCGAGGTTACGTCGACTTCCGAGTGCAGGTAGAAGTGCGGCACGGTGGCGAAGCTTTCCGACACCTGGGCGGCCGCCGACCGGCCAACCAAAGCGGCCGCGTGTAGTACATCGGCTTCGACGATTCGTCCCCCCGGTCCCGTGCCGTGAACGGCCGCGGGGTCGAGGCCACGCTGCCGCATGGCGCGGCGGGCGCGGGGCGAAGCAGGGATATGAGGGAAGGCTTTCATTGAGGGTGTATGTGTTTGACGGTCCTTCAATAGGAGCTCGGCCATGAACGCGACCCGCGAGAACATTGTACCCAGGCGCCGGCGATTCTCTAGATGGCCCTACGATCTGCGCGAGGCGACGATGGGGATATCCAGTTGATGGCGGACGCGGGTGATGGTCTCGCCATAGAGGATATCTGAGAGCCCGCGGTGGCCGTGCCCGCCGAGCACCATCAGGTCGATCCGGTTCTGTTTAGCGATGCGGACGATTTCGCTGGCCGCCTCGCCGTATCCCAGTTCGGCGTGTACCGCCGGGATGCCGAGGCGGGGCGATTGGCGGCGGAGCTCCCCGGCCATACCGTTCAAATAGACCGCATCGTCGCGGCTCTCCGAGTCGCCGGTCTGATCGCCGTACCAGGTGCCTCCTACCCCGTCGACCACGTGGATCAACACCAATTCGGCGCCGTGGGTTTTCGCCAAGGCGATGGCCTCGGCTAACATGGCGGCATCGCTGGGTTGGGCATCCAAGGCCACGCCGATGCGTCGAAACTGCCGCTCTACGCCGGCCGCCCGCCGGATGACCTCGCTGGGGGCGACCTCCAGCAGGCCGCCTTGCGGCCGCTCGCGGCGGAAGGCCATCCACCCCAGCAATGCGAGAAGAAAGCCGGCCGTGGGCACGCACAGCAGACCGATCAGCCAGCCGTAGGCGCCGGCCGCCGCGGTCCAGTCGCCAATCTGCTCGTACACCAACAGCACGTTCAGCCCCAAGACGATCAGGGCCGTCAGCCAGGCCAGCACTTTGAGCCAGACCGGACTGGCGAACGGCCCCATCTTGGCCTTGCTCGAGGTAAATCGCACCAACGGGATCACCGCGAACGATAGTTGCAGGCTGAGGACCACCTGGCTGAGGATCAGCAATTGGTAGACGCCCTGTTCTCCCGTCCAGAGAATCACCGCCACCGCCGGTACGATGGCCATGGTCCTGGTGATCAGCCGCCGCAGCCAGGGCCGGATGCGAAGCCGCAAGAATCCTTCCATGGTGATCTGGCCCGCCAGCGTACCGGTGATGGTGGAGCTCTGGCCCGAGCAGATCAAGGCGATGGCGAAGGCGTAGGGGGCGATCTGCGTCCCCAGCAGGCCTTCCAAGAGCTTGTGGGCCTGCTGGATTTCGGTGACCTGGATGCCGTGCCGGTGGAAGGTGGCCGCCGCCACGATCAGGATGGCGGCGTTGACCAGGAAGGCGGCGTTCATGGCGACCGTCGAGTCGACCAGGTTGAAACGGCAGGCCTCGCGGACTGCCGACCGGCTCCGGGTCACGTCGCGGCTCTGCACCAAGGCTGAGTGCAGATAAAGGTTGTGGGGCATCACGGTGGCGCCCAGAATACCGATGGACACGTAAAGCTCTATGCCGCTAAGCCAATGCGGCATCAGCCCCGAGGCCACCGCCGGAATCGACGGCTGGCTCAGAAATACCTCGATCAAAAAGCAGCCGCCGATGGTGGCCACCAATGCCAGGATGAAGGCCTCCAGCTTGCGAATGCCGAACTGCTGCACCAACAAGAGCAAGAGCACGTCGCCGCCGGTGATCACCACCCCCCAGAGCACCGGGATGTGCAACAGCAGGTTCAGGCCGATCGCCGAGCCGAGCACTTCGGCCAAATCGCAAGCCGCGATGGCGATCTCGCACAGGCCGAAGAGGATGTAATTGACCAGGCGGGGGTAGTCGTCGTGGCACGCCTGGGCCAGGTCCCGGCCGGTCACCAGCCCGAGCCGGGCACTGAGCGCTTGCAGCAGCACCGCCATGGCGTTGCTCATCAGCAGGATCCAGATCAACCGGTAGCCGAACTGGGAGCCGCCCTGGAGGTCGGTGGCCCAGTTGCCCGGGTCCATATAGCCCACCGAAACCAGGTAGGCCGGTCCGGCGAAGGCGAACAAGCGGCGCCACCATCGGCTGGCGGGGATGGGCACGCTGCGATGGACATCTTCGATGGCTCGCTTGGCCGGCGGGCCGTTGGGCGGTGTCGACATGGTGCCTTTCACTCGCAGCTTCTCAAGAACGGGCCTACGCCTTCTTGGCGGCCCGCCGAATTATAGAAGCCCGGCAACCACCAGCCTAGCCCGGATTACTTGCCGCAGCCCGGATTACTCACCGCGGAGGACGCCGACGAATAAGGGTGAAGGCGGAAGGGCGTGAGGCGAAATTCGGACCGGCCAAGCGGCTAGCGACTGCCGCCCACGGCGGGCTCCCACTCGCGCCCCGTCTCGGCGGGCTGCCCTCGTCCGGCCGGGCCACTGGTCGGTTGAACTCGCGACAACATGGCGTTGAACTCGTTGGCGAGCTCTTGCAGGAAGTCGTTGCCGCGGAACTCGATCGGCTCGACGTGTTCGCCGCGGGCCAGTCGCCGCATCGACTGCCGCAATCGCATCAGCGGGCCCACGAAACGGTTGGTCAGCCGCAAGAGGTCGAAGGCCACCAGCGGCAGCAAAATCAGCGAGATCTCGCAGGCACGCGCCCCGTCGAACCACAGACTATCCAGCAGATCGGAAAGCGATTGTCCGGGCATGCTGACCATGTGCCAGCACAAGTGCAATAGGTTGACCGCCACCAGGCAGACCATCCAGTAACAGACTACTCGCCGCACCAATGCGACCTGAATGGTCGGATCGACAAACAAATGCAACCGCGGGATTCTTCGAGCTCTATCCGACATGGCGTCTGGTCCTGTTGGCACGGTTTCCATGATTGCGCCCCCGATCGCCGTCTAGGCAAACATAGCTTACAAACGCACCATTAGTGGCTCTCGGCAGCCTGCCGCCCACCCCTCCGACCCTGTCAAGAAGGCATCTGCCCGAGCCGGTTATGGCGGCGAGAAACGGGCGCGGAGCCAGAATACCACCAGAAAGAGGTAGCGGAATAGAAATCCGATCCGGAAGTCCGAAATCCGAAAGAAAATCGAATACCGAAATTCCAAACGCCCGACCCAAGACTTCAGGCTCTTGCTCTCAAGCTGGGGCGGCACGCCGATGATTTTCCGTGTTCAATCCGCGTTTCATCCGCGGCTATTTCCATTGCCATGCAAATTGCAGAAAGACCATCGCCCGGCTAGCCCACTCGGCACTTGACTACCACTTTCCGCACCTGCCCGATGTGGTCGTTGATCGCCAGGCAGGGGGCGTGAACGTCGTGGGGTAGAAAGATCGCCACCTCACCGGCCGCAAACCGGAAAAAGCTGCCGTGGGCGTAAAGCAGGGCCGCGTCCTGGCGCTCATCATAGGGTTGCTTGACCGGTAGCCGCGGGTCCAACAGGGCGTGGCCCATCCGCTCGGCGCCTTCGACGATGTATTGCACATCGGCATAGCGGCGGTGCACCTCCCACTCGGCTTCGACCAACGGCCGGGTGGCGTAGCGTTGGACGATCGCCACCAGCCGGTCGCCGTCGAGCTCAAATCGCCCCTCGGGCACGCGGCTGAAGTCGGTCCACAGCAAGTAGTCGACCGCCTTAGGGATGCCATAAGGCAGCGGGCCGTACTGTTTGAGATTGCTCAGCCGGTCGTAGATCATCGTAACCTCCTGAGTCTGTGTCGCCGCTTTTCATCTGGTAATCGCTTCCTCTGTCTTCCGCAGGACGCACAAAGGGGACATCACTTATTTGCATCCTTCTCCGGCTCCGAAATCAGTAATCCCCTTTTCCGATTCTGACCTTCCGCCCTCCGCCTCACGGCTCAGAGGCTCGACGAAGGCCAGGATCTGATCGGCCACTGCTCGGGCGTCGAAGGGATCAGAAAGGGGAACGAAGCGACATTCGCCGAGACTGTGAAACCAGGTGAGCTGGCGTTTGGCCAACTGCCGTGTATGTTGCTGGACCAAGGCGATCGTGTCGGCCAACGGCCGGATGCCGTCGAGATGCTCAATGACCTCGCGATAGCCCACCGCTTGCCGGGCAGTCCGGCTCAGCGGTCGAGATTGCGCCAACAGGTTGCGCACCTCCTCCACGAGTCCGTCGGCAAACATCGCTTCCACGCGGCGATCAATTCGAGCGTAGAGCGCCGGCCGCGGCCAGTCCAGCACGAAGACCTGGCAGCGTTCGGCACGCTGACCCGTTTGGAATTGCCGCTGCCACTGGCTGATGGGCCGACCGGTCTTCTCGTAGACCTCCAAAGCGCGGATCAGCCGCCGAGTGTCGTTCGGGTGGAGCCGCTGGGCGGAGGCCGAGTCCACCGCGGCCAGCCGCTCATGCAGCCAGACGTCGCCCTGCCGGCGAGCCTCGTCGGCCAGACGGCGACGAAACTCCCAATCGGCCGGCGGCCCCTCGAAGACCCCGCGCAAAAGCCCCTTCAAATAAAGGGGCGTGCCTCCGACGAAAAGCGCCTTTCGTCCACGGGCGGAAATGTCCTCGGCGCAGCGACCCGCCGCCGACAGGTATTGGGCCAGGCTGTATTCTTCCCACGGTTCGAGCACGTCGATCAGGTGATGGGCGACTTGGCGGCGCTCCTGGCAGGTGGGTTTGGCGGTGCCAATATCCATGCTGCAATAGAGGGCCATCGAATCCATAGAAATGATTTCCGCATCAAGGCGGCCCGCCAACTCGATGCCTACGGTCGACTTGCCCGAAGCGGTTGGTCCGCTAAGAAACCAGGCGGTTTGCCAGAGGGCGGAGAGCATGTGTCTTGTGGGACCGACATTCAGCCCCGATGGGGCGTCAGTCATTAGCCAGGGGCGTGAGCCCCTGGGATTAGGGTGCATTCAATTGCGGAGCCCCGACGGGGCGGCACTAGCTTGTGCCGCCGCTTCGCGGCTTCCAACGATGTTTATGGCCGCCTCCCAGGGGCTTACGCCCCTGACTAGTGACGACCGCCGCTCCACGGCTCCCAGTTCAACTGGAGGAACAATTCGAGAAAACACCAATCCAAGCGGGACCACCGGCTTTTCGTCCTCCCGGGACTGTCCCCGATGCTTGCCGTCAAGGAGGTCGTCGGGTAAACTACGCTTCTTCACCATTTTGCCAGTTAACCCCGTCCCTGGAAAGGTCGATTGATGAGCGGCGAGAGCTCCGTATTGGCACGCCTGATGGCCGTGATCGAAGCGCGTAATGTCAACCGGCCGGAAAAATCCTACACCGCGAAGCTGCTGGCGGGCGGAGTCGAGGTCATCGGAGCCAAGGTCTGTGAGGAGGCGGCGGAAGTGGTGGACGCGGCCGGCGTGGCTCACGAGGACCGCGGCTACAGCTTGACGTACGAGGCGGCCGACCTGATCTATCACTTGCTGGTGCTGTTGGCGTCTTGCGAGGTATCGCTGGCCGACGTGGAAGAAGAGCTGGCGCGGCGGTTTGGAAAATCGGGCTTGCGCGAGGCGGTCTCGCCCACTTGCCCATGCGCCGAGCCGGCCCAATAGCATCCCACCACCGCTCCCGAGGATTGGAAGAGAAGTTCATGTGGATCGGCGGCGTCGCGCTCGGGCAGGACGACGATAGCAAGGTCTGCCCGTTTTCCGGGCTCTAGCGAACCCACCTCGCCGTCCAGTCCCAAGGCACGAGCCCCGTCGATCGTTCCCATCCGCAGAATGCGGGATAGGGGGATCGAAGGGTGCCGTTGGGCCACGCACCGCATTTCGCTCAATAGGCTCAAATCCGGCGACGAGCCGCGGCCGTCAGTCCCCAACACCACCCTCACCCCGGCAGCAAGCATCTGCTCCAGCGGATAGCACGGTCGTTGAAACCAGGCGTGCGTTCGCGGGCAGCACACGACGGCCATGCGGGCGGCGTTTTCAGCCAGGAAGCCAAGTTCATCGTCGTCCAGGCAACCTCCGTGGATCACCAACGCCCGATGCGCGGAGGCCAAGAGTCGCAGATCATCGAGCACGCGACGGCGCGGCGGCGCGGCGGGGTCCCAAGCCCCGAGCTCTTCCAAGAGCGCCCGTAACGGCCCCTGGCCCGATTGCAGCCATTGCACTTCCTCGGCCGATTCGGCCAGGTGCATGGCCAACGGCACCCGCTGCTGTTGGGAAAGTGTGGCCAGCGGAGCTAGCAATTCGGGACGGACGCTATAGGGCGCGTGCGGACTCAATCCGGCTTGCCACCGGCTTTGGGCGGCTGCTCGCCGGCAGTGCTCTTGCGCCAGCGCCAGGGCGGCGGCGGTGTGAGGCAGGGTTGGCCCGATGATCTCTTGGAAGACAAGGACGGAGAGTGGGGCATTCGCCACGGCTTCGACAGGCCAGTTGGGCTGCGCGATGTCGGCCAGCGTCGTCGTTCCGCAGCGGAGGCTCTCCTGCAATCCCAACTCCATCGCACGGCGTTCACGGCCGGCCATCTGCCGCCGGTAGGCCATTGCCAGGCGGATCCAGTCCGTCAGACGGATGCCCGGCTGGCCCATGGGTTGTGCCAACTCGCTGAAATCGAGATGGGCGTGGGCGTTGACCAGGCCGGGCAGGATGGCCACGTTGCCCAGGTGGTGGGCTGGCCCGGGCCCTTTCCGGCCCACCGCGGAAATCCGTTCGCCGGCGACTGTGACCACGCCGTCAAGGATCGGCTCGCAGGCGACGGGAAAAACGTAGCGGGCCTGGAGGGTCGTCATCCTACCGCCGCCAACGACTGGTCGCCTCCAGCCGGCCTGGCGATGGCCTGGGGCGGGACCTCTTCGCCCAAGGGGGCCGGCCTTTGAAGAGCAAACCATGCCAGTGGCGCCAGGGCGAGCAACGCGCCGAAAGCGACCACCGGCCAAGGGAACACGCAGCCGCCTCCCTCGCCCGGCGAGGCCAGCAGGCGGAGCGCCGGCCAACGGGAGAACGCCTCGGCGGTCAATCGGCTGTCGATCAACACCAGCGAATTGTGAACCACATGGAACACAATGCCCGGCACCAGGCTGCCGCTCTGCACCGCCAAATAGGCGAGGATCACTCCCAGCAGGCAGGCGATCAGCGATTGCTGCAGAATTCCGTGGGCCAGACCAAAAAAGAGGGCGCTATAGACGATCGCCCGCCACTTATAGCCCAGCCGCCGGAATCCGGAGAGGATGAAGCCGCGGAAGGCCAGCTCTTCGCAGACCGCCGGGGCCAGCCCGATTACCAGGATCAAAGTCCCCAGGTTGGCCGAGCGGAACATCTCCTCTACGACCTGCATGGCCGGACGGAGTTGATCGCTGACGGGGTAGATTTCGCTGACCACCGATTGGAGCACGCTGGAGGCCGGGTGCAGGACGACCGCCAGCGCCGCCGCCGCCGGGACGGCCAACCAGGCCGGCCGTTTCAGCAACAACGTCTGCCTTGGGTTCCGAGTAAGAGTGAACGTCAACAGCAGGGCCGGGGCGGCAATCACCAGCAACTGGGTGGTCAGGGCCAACCGCACGAAGCCGGAAAATCCGCTGGCCGGCGGAAAGGCCGAGCTGAAAAAGAACCGCGCGATGAGGATGGCTACGCCGCAGCACACGGCCGCCGCCAGCGTAGGCGTGGCCGGCCGATCGCGCAGCAGCCGCCGCAGTCGCAGGCCGAGGTCCAAGCGTTCACTCTCGCGGAACAACACGGCCTCCGAGTTGAATTGTTCGACCGCCCAGCGGACGGCCGCCCAGCAGGCCGCCAAGGTGACGGCCGCCACCATCGGTGAGAATTGCAAAGCCCGCCAATAATCGCCCTCCAGGATGCAGCGCAACAGCAGCACCACTCCGGTCACCGGAATCAAGCTGTTGCCGAGGTTCAGTTCGACTCCCGGCGACATGGGCAACACCACCAGCGGCATGGTCAGCATGAGCACCGGCGTCAAGTAGTATTGGCCTTCCTTGGTGCTGCGAGCAAAGGCGGCTACCGCCAGACAAACCGCGCTGAACAGGGCGGCGATCGGCAGCAAAGCCACCCCGAGGGCAGCCATGGCCGCCAAGGGCGGCAGTCCCACCGCCTGCAAATTGGAAAGCACGATCCAGCCGGTGATCGCCATGCTGAGCAGGTTGAGCACGGTGGTGACGATGCTGAAGAGCATCACCGTCAGCAGTTTTCCGAAGACGATTTCGCTCCGCTGGGCCGGGCTGCTCAACAAGGTTTCCAAGGTGCCCCGCTCCTTTTCGCCGGCGCACAGATCGACCGCCGGATAGAACGCCCCGGTGAGCGCCCAGAGCAACAGCAGCACGGGCAGGGTCTTCGACCAGAGGGCCGCCCCTTGATGACCCGAGGCGCCGGCCAAGTCGGCGCTCTCCAAGGCGAAGGGATGAATCGCCCGGACCGACACGCCGCTCGCCGCCAGGTTCTCGTCGCCAATCACTGCCGTCCATCGCTGCAACACGCCCGACAGCCGGACGTAGGCGACCTGCGATCGTTCATTGGCCGTGGTGTAAATGATCTCCGGGCTGGGGATTTTGGGCGGCGCCGTCGGCTCGCAGCCAAGGCCGCGTTTCGCGCGGCCCTCGACGGCGTGGTGCACGGCCAGCCGAAAGGCCTGCAGCCGGGCTGCGAAATCGGCCGGAAAATAGAGGGCCGCCTCATAACTTCCCGCTTCCACCTGGGCCTGGGCCGCCGCACGGGGGCCGAGCCGATCGGGACCGCCTTTGCCCGCTTCGCCCGGCGCGAACACCAGATCCAGCAGGTCGGCCGTGTCCCTGCCCGCAAATAAGGCGCCGGAGAACCGTTGATTCTCGAACAGCGGCGGGAGGTTGTCGAGATGGGGCGCGCCCACCACCAGCACTCGCGTGGACTGGTGCTGGGTGAATTGGGCCACCTGAAGCAGACTGACTCCCAGCAAGGGATACAAGAGCAAGGGGAGCACCGCGATCATGAACAGCGTTCGCCGATCGCGCGCCTGATCGCGGACCTCGCGGCAAAGAATCAATTTGACGTTGGCGAAGTTCATGCGGGCTGAGGGTGCTGTCTACACGGCTTTGTAGCGTCTCTGTAGGGTGGGTCGAGCGCAGCGAGCCCCACCATCTTT
>JAJYGU010000453.1 GCA_021784975.1 Planctomycetota bacterium | reverse complement strand
GGAACGCGCCACGTTGGAAGCCTCCGCGAGAGCGCATCGGCAATCGTTTCCACAATTTGCCGCATCGTGCATGGCGGGGCGGCCACGTTGTATGTTCGCACTTCCCCAGCCGGGCCCATCGCGGACATCGCCGCCGTAACGCACGCCTTGGCGGCGTCCTCCCGGTGGATGAGGCTCTTCCGGTTTGAACCGTCTCCAATCCACACAAACCGCCGCCGGTCGATGGCGCGGAACAGGCGGGCGACGTTGCCCGGGTCGCCTTCCCCGTACAAGGTGGCCAATCGCAGGATGGTCAATCGCATGCCGGCGGCCTTGGCGATCTCGGTCGCCCGTTTCTCTGCGTCGTATTTGCTTTCTGCGTAAGGAGTTTCCGGGTAACAGGGGAAACTCTCGTCAACCGGCTGGGCATCGTGCCGACCATAAACGGAGACGGAACTGACAAGGACGAAGGCTCGGACGCCGGCCTCCGCGGCGGCCCGCGCCACATGGGCGGTGCCCGCGGTGTTGACCTTGTGGAAGGGCGCGACAACCGCCCGCGACTTGCCAAAAACGTGTGCCAGCCCGGCGAGATGCACAACACAATCGATCCCCGCGAATGTACCGCGCAGAGTCTCCGGTGCGCAGATATCCGCCTGCCGGAAATCGAGATCTACGGGAAGGCCGTCTCGCCGCCGGTCGGTAGCGTGGACCTGTGCCCCCGCCGCTTGCGCGCAGCGGACGACTTGCTGCCCCAGAAACCCCGCAGCCCCGGTGACCAGGATCTTAGGCAGCGGCTCGTCTGCGGTCAGCGCGCTCTTGCTCGCCAAGGGCTTCGTCGAGTAGCCGCTCATACTTCTCAAGAATGCTTTTCAACCGATACTTTTGCTCCACCGCTCTTTGGGCCCGCCTGCCCATCTGCTGCAATCTCTGTGGCTGAGAGCGGGCTTCAATTACTGCTCGCGCGAAGCCCTCGATGTCGTCCGGAGGCACGACCCATCCAACCCCTTCTTCTTTGACGACTCGGGCGAGTTCCGAATCGTGGTCGGCCATGGCAATGAGCGGTTTGCCGGCAGCCATGACGTTGTACATTCGGCTGGGGACCGAGACGCCGGCCATGCCTTCAACGAAGGGGATGATGGAAAGGTCGCAGGCGTTCAGCGATGTGGCTAGCTCGCTGCGCGGGCAAGGCCGCAGCAGGCTGACGTTTTGCAGACTCCGAGACTGTATGCATTGCTCGAGCCAGGCCCATTTGGCCCCCGAACCGATGACCAGGAAATGGATGCCGGGTTCGTGACGTAGGCGCTCGGCACAGCTGACAATCGCCGCGATGTTGTGCGTCCGCCCCAGGTTGCCCGAATACTGGACCACAAAGTGATCGCCAAGGCCCAATCGCGCGAGAAGTGGGTTCTCGTGCCGCGCGATGTGCGGCGCCGAATCGATGTCAGCCCAATTCGTGATGACGGCCAATTTGGCCGTCAGCGAGGGCGGTAGTTTTCCTTCGACGAGCTTCGACGCATCGCGCCCAAGTACGATGATCCGCTCCACCGAGCGATAGAGCCGCCGCACTCGTCGCTCCAGGAATCTCGCCAACCGAGAGTGTCGGGAAAGCAGACCAGCCGCCCCCAAAGCCTCAGGATACACGTCCTCGACCCGGAGGAAGCACCGCGCCCCACGCATCCGGCACACCCAATCGACCAGAAACGGCAGCAGCGGCGGGTTGGTAACCACAAGGACGCGATCGCCGTGGCGAAGGTGAAGCAACAAATAAGTGACCAGAGAAAAGCTGACCGTCAGCAAGTTGACCAGCCGCAAAGCCAGGTGATCTTTGTTCCAGGTAGTTGCCCAGCATCGGTGGATCGCAACCCGGTTGTGCACCTCGTCGCGAGGCGCTCTCATGCCGCGGTTGGAATAACTCGGCTGGCCGCAGACCACTCGGACCGGCCGGCGGGCCGCCAGTCCTTCCGCAAGCTTGGTGAGGTAGTAGCCGGTGGAGGTCTCTTCGGGATAGTAGAGTTCGGAGAGAACCCACAAAAGGCTATGCGGCCTGCGGTCCTCAGTCATGGTTCCACCCCGGTGATGAAGCCGCGGCACCCACCCAAAGGCGACATCGCGATGATGCCGGTTTCATGTGTCTGCTTTCCGTGTATCCCTATCCAACAATCGACGCCGCGTAAGCCAGCAGCGCCTGATGCCAAACTCTAGCGCGCTGCGAAGGCATCTTTGTGAGCTTATAAGGACACTCAAGCCGCCGCCGGCAGGTTCTGTCGGGTGGACTCGAGCAGTTCATCGTACAAGGCCGCGTATTCAGCAATAATCCTGTCCAGCGAAAACAGTCGTTCGCATTTAGCTCGCGCCGCGTGAGCCATTGCCAACAACTTCGTCCTGGCTCCATCCGATGCAATCGCTTCCATCTCCCGGATCATGGCCTCGGTGTCTCCGGAATCCACCAGGACGCCGGTCTGCTGACAGATTTGCTCTGGAATCCCCCCGACACGGAATGCGACTACGGGCAGCCCACAAGCCATGGCTTCGGCCACGCACATGGGAAAATTCTCCGCCAGTGAAGTGGACACAAATAGATCGCATGCGGCGTAGATTTTCGCCAACAAGTCTGGCGAATCGACATAGCCCATCCAGGAGACTTGGGCTTGTTGGGATTCTGGTCGGGCCGCGCCCACACAAACAAAGTGAACCTCGGGCCGGTGGCGGAAATGGGCGAGCAGACGCCTCATGTGATCGGCGCCTTTCAATGGATCGCGAAGCCGCGCCGCGCTGAGTAGCACCAGAAACCGGTCTGGTGGCAAGTGCAGTTGCCGGCGAAGCGAAAGCTTATCGGTTGCCGGCCGGAATTGCGCCGTATCTACCGGGTTGCGAATTACGCGAACCCTTTCCGGTGGCACCCCGATTGCCAAAATCCGGCTTCGGAGCCAGTTCGAGGGGGTCACGAGGTAGCCCGCCTGACGACGCAAGAGCGACTGAAGCTCCGCCCGTTTTTGCAGTAAGTCGCCTGCAGCGCGATCGAACCACCAGGTGGCTGGCGGCTGTGCCAAGTTGGCGCATTGCCGACAGCCGCGATTTTGCCAGCCCTCGCAGTCAAACGCCAAGGCACAGCGGCCCGTGCATAGCCAGCTATCGTGCAGGGTCCAGACAAACGGCCGGTCCAGCCGGCGGAGCAGCCGGAGGGGATCGACGTAATAGCCATGCAGATTGTGCAAGTGGACAAGGTCGAACCGGCGCAGACGGCGCAGATAACGAGTCGTATTCGCCCTCAGCAGCCAATTTGCGGTCCCGAACAGGCGAAACCCCATCGCCGCCACGGCCTTGGAAAAACGATTGCCGATGCGCTCGGCTAGATCAGAGGGCGACGAAGCACCAAAGCTATAAAAGAACTTGGAGGCGAAGTGGGCGTCTTCTACTATCCGCAGCCAAATAGTCCGCGCAACCGTCGCGGCGCCACCGCCGCTGATATTGGTATTCACGGTGGCTACTCGCCGCGGCGTTCCGGCTCGAGCTGCGGCCGCCAAACGCAAGATCGAATTCGGGCGGTCGGAGTGTGGCGTGACCAACATATTTGTGTACCTCACATCGCTCTAACGAATGGCTCCTGACACCACCTCGCAGTTTCCCTGCCGCGGCCTCCGGCAATCACTCTTGGGTTGCGCGATCGTTGTGGGCCAGCCTGGCGCACAGCACACTCGGTAGACCGCCAGGAGGATTCCATCAATCATCAGGCAACGGATGAGGTTCATATCGCCGTACCAGAACCACAGGAAGGAGGTAGTAGCCACTGATCCGTAGAGGAAACGAGAGAAAAACGCCGGTGAACTGGAGCCGATGTCGCACCGTCCAATGCCGAAGCCGTAGATTGCCAAGATCACGAAGACCCCCCCCGCTCCGAAGTTCCTGAACGGCACGCACACGGGATGAATGCCGCCCATGGAGAGCCCTTGGTACCAATAGTTTGGTCCCCGGTCAGCTTCCAGGGGACGCTCAATTCCCAATGATCGCGTTATGACGCCGGGCAGCAGGGATTCCAGGTAGTCGAGGTAGGTGCGACCATACAAGTACTCCGCGCGCCCGCTGGCGTGTTCTTCGGCCATCCCAAGATTAGTTAAGAGCAGGTAGGTCCAGGTATTATTGCGCAGGCCCTTATCAAATAGTTCGCCGAAGCTATAGCTCTCCGGGCTGTCTGTAAGAAGAAATCGTGCCGAGCCAAGGGCTATGCCTAATACCACGATAATCGTCAGCGGCACGGCGATGCGTCGTAGCCGGCGCCGGAAGTCCGCATCTGCATGAATGTTTGGAGATCGGCACCTACCGGAAGTCAGGTACAAGCACGTGATGCCGGCAAACAGGCCCATAATGGTTCTGCTTCCCCGCGATAATTGAAAAGCGACGGCGATGAAGGCCACTGCGGCGCCCGTCACCCACCATTTCCAACGAGAGTGAGTCCTCGCGTTCTCCCGCTCTGCGTCTATCAGAAGCAGGATGATAATTAGATAGGAGACGAGGACCGAGGAGTTGAGATTAAGCTCTGCTGCCATCGACGAGGTGCCTTCGCTCGCATAGGCGGCAGAGAAAATGGTGGCGGTGGGCGCGGCAAGCCAGGACAAAAATACCGCCGCAGCCAGCATCAGCAGGTACATACCTGGCGCAAGGGTGTGCAAACCACCCATCTCCCGGCGAGAGCGAGCTGGCTGCTGGGTACCTTGAGAGTTTCCGAAGGCTGACGCGGCGCTTAGGCCGCTGAGCAGACCGAGCAGGCCGATTGTTGCCACCGCAAACAGGTCATTCATCACACCTGGTTGCTGCTCGTAGTCGACCGCCAACCTGGTCACTCCCCAAAGATAGGAGGGGTCGAACAGGTATCCGATCGTCGCGCTAAACGGGAGGCAGTAGACCAGCAGCAGTAGACGCGAAAGCACGGATCGCTGGCTCACGCGAACCTTGAGCAAGCCCCAGGCGAACAGTGCGGCCAGTACCACGACGGCCGGCCTTACCGGCAGAACTACGCCGGCGTAGTACACCGCAACGAAGCCGCTGCCGAAACTGGTTAAGGCAATAAGCCGGAGGGGGTCAAACGTAGCCGAGCTGGCCATTTGGGAACTTTTGGAGACCTGGCGAACCCCACAATTAGTGGTCTAGCGGATCATTCGGCGGACGAGGAGCAGAATCCCGATGCCTGCAATCAGGGGGGGCCGCTATGGAGGCGAGTGAACAGCGGATAGCCTCGAAGCTGGCGCCCCAGGTTACGAACGCTGCGCGGAGCAGCAAGGATGGCCATAGCGCTCGGTAGGGGCACCGACTGAGGCGAGTACATCAGGGCCTTGAGCACCTCCCAGCGTGCTTCCCAGTAGGCGCCCTCCTCGTACAGATGATAGGCGACGCGAAAGTGGAGCCCCCCTGACACCTGTCGGTGCCGGCGGACCATCGTTTCTGCGAGTGCTGGGTCTTGCGCGAGAAAGGCATTAATAGCCTCGTAGTGGCGACGGTACGTCTCCGCTGAGAATTTTCGGTTGAGGCCGTCTTTAGTCATGTGATATCGCACGAGGATCTCGGGGCTGATCAGAAAATCAAAACGCGCCGAAAGCCTCGTCCACAGTTCATAATCCTCCCCGCTCGCCTGTTCTGGTCGAAATAGCGGCTCGAGTCCAACCAAGCAGCTTCTCCTCAACACAACAGAACTCGTTACTATGGGGTTCTCGCGCAACATCACGTCGGTGATCCGCCCCATGAGGCTCCGGGAGCTCTGCGTTACTGGCACTCCACGTTCGTTCACAAACTCGGCACCGCAGGCAACCAAGCCCACTTCGGCGTATTGTGACAGTTGTTGTAGTTGGTGGGAAAGCTTGTTCGGATACCACTCATCGTCGGAGTCGAGGAAGGCAAGGAGCTCGCCCCGCGCAGTCAAAATGCCGTTTCGTCGGGCGACCGAGACGCCTTGATTGGGCTGCTGAAGAAGGGTAATGCGATGCGCGTAGCGAGCCAGACGGGAGGCGGTGCCGTCGGTGGAACCATCGTCCACCACAATGATTTCGATGTCCGGGACATCCTGGGCCAGCACGCTATCGATGGCGCGGCCAATCGTGCCGCATCGATTGAAACAGGGAATGACCACGCTAACCTTCGGCGTCATGAAGACGGACTCCTTCGCGGACAATTACCCAGTTTTGGCATTGAAAGTTTTCGAACTGCTGACCGTACTCCGGCGCCTTCCTCAGTCCCCTAGGGTGGATCTTATAGAAGCAGTAGGGCAGGCCATCGAAGAGTGACCAGATGTCCTTGAGAAACACCCGCGAGTCGATGTCACAACCGCCGTACTCGAACTGAATCATCCCCACGCGTCGCCGGCGCAACGACTCGTTCATGCCCGTCATGACGGCTAGTTCGTGTCCTTCCACATCGATCTTGACGAAGTCGACCTGGGTGATTCCCTCTCGCTCGCAATACCGATCGAAGGTCTCCAAGCCTACGGTTTCGCTACCCACCGGGACATTCGCGGTAGCAAGCGCCACTCCTTGGCGATGATAAAGCGAGTTCGTGCCGCCCGCCTCCGCGTAAATACACATGTTTGCAGTGCCTTGTGAGGAGCCCAAGCCGAAGTTGTTGCATGTAACTCCGGATGGAAATACATTCTCGGCGAGAGCGGCGAACGTTGTGCAGGAAGGCTCGAAGCAATGAATCGACAGGTCGGGCTTAATTCCTAATGCGAGTCGCGTCCATTTTCCCACGTTTGCACCAACGTCGAACACCGTCTTGCAGTGTGGTAATACCTTACGCATCAGCGCGAGTTCCCCGTTGGAATGAATCTCATCGTTGTTCTGCCCGTCGCACTGGTCGACATAGCGCCGGCATGCGCGGTACAGCAGGTCGCTTTGCGGCAGCAACGGGAAGATGCACTTGGCTAAAGCATGCAGCGGGCGAATGTTCATTTCCAGATCCGTTGTGGTAAAAGTATTCGGTTTATGCAAGAGGCTCGCTGCCGGCCGCCGGAGCGGACGACGCATCGAGCACACGGGAGGGTGTGAACGGCGGCTTCGCGTCGTGCCGCGCGTTGCCCTCCCGCAAGCCATCGTCCGCGGGGAGCAGCACGCCGAGGATGCGGCAGATCCGCTGGTAGCGGTGTAGCCAGCGATGCTCGCCCAGGCACCGACGGCGTGCGCGCAGAGCAATCTCGCGCGCTTCCTCGGGCCGTGCGAGGTAATACCGAATCAACTCTACCATCTCCGCTCGATTCCTGTAGCAGACAATTTCTTTTCCAACATGGAAGTGTTGCGCGAGATCCGGATTGAAGGAGGTCAGATACAACCCTCCCCCAGACCCGGGAATCTCAAAATCCCGGCCCTTAACATTGGTCAGCTCCTCCGAATAGCCGATGCCCCCCATGCCGAGATTAATCTGGCTACGATTGATGATCTCTGCTTGCTCGTTGCTTTTGAGAAATCCCCCGTCCCAGCCGGAGCCGAAGACCTGGACCGGGACTCGGTTCCGTCGTAGATAGGAGATTACAGCGGGGCGAAAACCATAGGCGCCGCCGATGAAGCTGACCGGAATGTTCTGATCAACCGGCAGCGGAGAGTAGGACCGCTGGTCGAAACCCTCGGGCAGATAAATCGGCCTCGCCCCTTCGCACAAATACCATTCGCAAGCGACACGGGCGGATGTCCAGGAAATATCGAAGGTTGGGCCAATGTCTACTTGGCCAACCCGCTGTCCGTCGAACGTCGGGCCCTCCCACGACTGTTTGTCGTCCAAACACATGTTGACGACAGGGACGCCCAATTCGTCGGTGATAGCTCGGATGGCATCGGTCGTGATTTCGACGCCGCTGCCATAAATGAAGACCCAATCGATCGGCCTTTTTCCGTGGGCCGTACGGACTGCCGGCAGCAACTGGGCCAGCATCTCCCTGCGCCGTCTTACGGCGGCCGTATCCTGAGCCCAGAATTCCTCCCACGTGTATCCCAGCTCGTTGTAGTCAAATGCGCTGACCGGTCCCAATTCTTCGAGGTCTGGATACAGCGTAACGTGCCATCCCTTACGCGGAATGAAGGCGAAAGTATGCACCTGCCCCATCGCGCGGCTTGCAGGCGTGTAACCGCGACTAGCAAGTCGGCGACGAACATCGGCAACCACATCCTGCTCGCGGTATACCAAGCTTTTCCGTTGGCAAATCCGAGCATAGCGCTCGCGCCGCTGGGCGTATTGCCGGTGAAGCTGAAAGCGGCGGAACATGCCCCAGCCCCGCTCGGCGCCCGGCAGACGCCGCAGCGGCTGCGCCAATTGGCTAAGCCGCGTCCTGTTCCTGTTTTTCTCTTCGGATGGCTCAAGCATAGATCGCGAGGTCGTTCCTCGTGTCTGAGCGCGTCGCCGTAAGTGAAATAGCCCGACGACTAGGCCCCTTCGATAATCCATGCTGGCGAGCTCCTGTTCGCGGTCAATGCGCCGCTCTTGGATGACACAGGCTTCCTCTAGTTCCAGACGGGAGAATTTCGATAGGAAACCGCGGATCGTGAAGCTTCGGCGCGCGTTGAAATGGAGTCTTGCTTCCGGATCGATGGGCACAGAAACATACAGGTCGCCGCCGAAGCCAGTCCCCCTGTCCGGGAATTTTGTTCCGCCAGATCCCGCCGCCTGGTGAAGATGAGGAGTGAGCCATAACGATCGGGGGCGCAAGCACCTGAAATGATTCCTTGCCCGAGTCTTCCAACTGCGACTTGACCAACGGCGGCTTTTTAGATGCTGCTTTCACGCAATGTGGCCCACCGCCGCCAGCGAGACGCGACGATCGATCCATAGAATCCATAGCAGAAATGCGACTTTCGTGACGACACTTGCGCAAACCACGCCGCCGATGCCGCCAAGCGACGCGCCCAGCGGATACGCCGCGCATGCAAGGATGGCGACGGTGCTCTTCGGCCGTATCAAGAGGGCGGTTTTGTTGGAGGTAATGATGTTCAGCTCCGCTAATTGCCCGGTGGCAAACAAACCCGCCGCCAGCACCAGAAGCGGCAGAAAATGCACCGCCCCT
This sequence comes from Planctomycetota bacterium, assembly GCA_021784975.1. Classification (GTDB taxonomy): domain Bacteria; phylum Planctomycetota; class Planctomycetia; order Pirellulales; family Thermoguttaceae; genus JAJYGU01. Next base: position 3,333 of record JAJYGU010000453.1, on the reverse strand, counting down.
TGGTATCTTGCGTCCAGCAAGAGCCGCCCCACGGGCGCCCGAAGGATCGCCGCTGCCACTACCGCGACGATCGTCCAGGATAGCACCAGCCCGACCACCTTTCGGTGCATCGACCGGCTGCTGGCGACCCGGGCGGGATCGGTCAGATCGCCGGCGCGGGCAAATAAGATAGGCTCGACAAGCTGTGTCACCAGTTGCGTCAGAACGTTGACCGGCAGCAACGCCAACTGGCAGAGGGCCGCATAGATGCCGACCTCGGCGGGGGACGCCAACCAGCCGAGCGCCCACCGATCTGAGCAGAGTTGTAGCCACACGGGGATCGACCAAACCACGTAGGGCCAGGCAAACCTGGTAATGCGAGCGTGCCACGGTTGGCACGCCTCGACCGAGCATCTCCCCGTGGTCGTTTGACACACTTTCCGCCGGACTCGGCGGTAGAAGACGTACTGCGATCCCATGGTCACAATGGCGCCCAGGACAAACCCCCAGAGCACATTGGCAGCCGATGCGCCGATCAAAATGACCAACAGGGCCGCGCATCCCAGCCGGACCCACGAGCCAAGTCCCTGATGGAGCGCCACTACCGCCCGTTGCCGGCCGGCGTTCTGCAGCCCGTCCATGAAAACGTTGTAGGAGGTGACCACTGCCAGCACTGTCGCCGCCAGACCCAGGGGGATGAGCCAGGTCTGCCCAACCAGCATAAGAAACACCACTCCACCCAGGACCAGCGGAGCAGCCAGCAGGCCGCGAGTATGTTGTACTCGCCAAGCGGCTCTTAGATACTCTTCCGCCTGCCTCTTCTCGACGGCTGGGACGAAGAATCGCATGGCCGCCGCACTCGTTCCGGCGTAGCAGTACTGAAGGATCGCTACGACGGTTAGGCTCAAGGCATATTCGCCGAACACTGCTGGCGGCAAGAGTCCCGTCAAAATCCGCACGCCCACAATCGATCCAACACCTCCAGCGGCTAGCCCGACGAATACCCAGCAGGCTTCCCCTCCGAGGGCCCGCCAGCGGCGCAGGTATATGAGAGTTCCCGTGGAAGCCCGCACTGTGGCTGACTTCAGGGAGGGGCGATCGAAAATCGACGAAAAACTAGCCATTCGAGTGTTTGATCCGCATCCTTGCGAGCCGCTAGGCTGCCTTCCGCCTGCCCATGACAGCCTCCCGCCGCGCCAGCTCCCAATCGGCTTCGACCATCAGCCGCACAAGTTCCTTAAAGCCGGTTCGCGGTTGCCAGCCGAGCTCTTCGCGGGCCTTGCTGGCATCGCCCAACAGCAAGTCCACCTCGCTAGGACGCAGGTAGCGCGGGTCGATTTCTACGAATTGCCGCCAGGGGAGTCCGACCTGGCGAAACGCAAGCTCCAAGAATTCCCGCACCGAGTGGGTCTCGCCGGTGGCTACCACAAAGTCATCCGGCTCGTCTTGTTGAAGCATGAGCCACATGGCCTCCACGTAGTCGTCGGCGTAGCCCCAATCGCGTTTGGCGTCCAGGTTGCCTAGAAACAGTTTGTCTTGCAGGCCCTCGCGGATCCGCGTGGCGGCCCGCGTGATCTTGCGGGTCACAAACGTCTCGCCGCGGCGGGGAGACTCGTGGTTGAAGAGGATCCCGTTGCAGGCGAACAGGCCGTAGGCCTCGCGGTAGTTGACGACTTGATGAAAGCTATAGACCTTGGCACAAGCGTAGGGACTGCGTGGGCGGAAGGGGGTGGTTTCGCGTTGCGGCGTTTCCGCGACCCGGCCGAACATCTCGCTGGAAGAGGCCTGGTAGACCCGCACCGGCTTGGAGCGTTGCAGGAGACGCGCGGCTTCCAAAACCCGCAACGTTCCCATCGCCACGACGTCCACCGTGTACACCGGCTGGTCGAACGACACCCGCACGTGGCTCTGGGCCCCAAGGTTGTAGATCTCGTCGGGCTCCAGGCTCAAGATAAGGTTGAACAGGCCGGTGCCGTCGTGGAGATCGCCGTAGTGGAGGACTAATCGCCGATCTTGGACGTGCGGGTCGTCGTACAGGTGCTCGATCCGGCCCGTGTTGAAGGAGCTGGCGCGGCGCACCACGCCATGAACTTCGTAGCCCTTGCTAAGCAGCAACTCTGCCAGGTACGAGCCGTCTTGTCCCGTGATCCCCGTGATCAATGCACGCTTGGGAGACGTTGCTAGCATTGGTTCCATCCTCGTGTTCGACGATTGTATGGGTGGGTTGTCAGGCTGCTTTCCGCACGGTTGCCGAGGTACCTTGGCGTCGATACCAGTCGATCGTTTCCCGCAATCCGTCGCGCAGGTCCGTCGCTGCGCGAAAGCAAAACTCGCGTTCGGCGCGGCGTGTGTCGAGGCAGCGCCGCGGTTGGCCGTCGGGCTGGGTAGCGTCCCACCGAATCGCCCCTCGGAAGTCGCAGAGGCGGCAGATTATTTCGACCAATGCGCGGATGGTGATTTCACGTCCCGACCCGATGTTCACCGGATCGGGTTGGTCGTACTGTTCGGTGGCCAATACGATTCCACGCGCTGCATCGCGGACGAAGAGGAACTCGCGCGAAACTCGCCCCGTGCCCCAGACCTCGATGAAATCGTGCCCGCGCTCTTGCGCCTCAACAACTTTTCGGATCAGGGCGGGTATGACGTGGCTGGTCTCGGGATCGAAGTTGTCGCCGGGGCCGTAGAGGTTGACCGGGAGCAACACGATAGAGTTCATGCCGTACTGGGCACGGTAGGCCTGGGCCTGCACGAGCAGCATCTTTTTTGCTAGGCCGTAGGGAGCGTTTGTTTCTTCGGGGTAGCCATTCCACAAATCCTCTTCCCCAAACGGCACGGGAGTGTGTTTGGGATAGGAGCAAATCGTGCCGGTGACTACGAACTTCTCCACGCCCGCCCGTCGGGCTTGTTCCAAGAGCTCGATGCCCATGATGGCGTTGTCGTAGAAGTAACGGCCCGGATACCTCCGGTTGGCTCCGATTCCACCTACGACCGCCGCCAAATGGATCACGATGTCGGGGTGGGCGTCACGGAACAGACGGCGGACGGCGTCCCGGTCGCGGAGATCGTATTCGGCGCTGCGCGGAACAAAGATCCGAGCCGGCGTTCGCAATCGCAGCTCTCGGCAAACCTCGCGCCCAAGGAATCCATTTCCCCCGGTGACCACGATTCGGCGGTTTGTAATCCAATTCATGGCTGATACCGCTCCTGCTATGAGAGGAGACTCATCCACCTTCAACTACTCGGTCCGGGCGCACTCCGTTCCCGTGGGTGGCCGGCGCCCACTGTTGTCTCTTACCTTTTGTCGCGTCCCTTGCCGGGGCGGCAGGGGGCGACATTCCTCTGGCTGATCGGTCC
>JAJYGU010000442.1 GCA_021784975.1 Planctomycetota bacterium | reverse complement strand
CTGGACGACCTGGTGCCGGAGTTCTTTCCCAGCGTGCCCGTTGATCCTTACGACGGCCAGCCAATGCGAATGAAGCGAACTCGGCACAGGCTGGTCATCTACAGCATTGGCCCCGATTTGTACGACGGTGACGGAACGCCGTTTGACTGGCAAAAGAAAACGGGCGACATCACTTTCGAGGTGAGCGACAAGACGCGGCCTACCGTAAGAAAGCAAACCCGGAAATGAACTCCGCGGCACACCGCTAAGCATCAGGACGATGCTCAGGCACGGAACGGCAATCGGCCTGGTTCTTGTTTCAGCCGTACCCAGCCCACGCCGGCACACAGGAAGGCGACGATCTCCGCCATCGGCAGCCAGTCGAGCACCGGCAGCCTGAAGACGCCTTTGTTTCCCTTCCCATCAAGCGGCCTGTCGGCGACAACCGCGCCTGCCCCCTTCGTCCCACTGAGCCCGACCGGCTTGCGGGCACAGGCGAGAAGGGATAGCATGGCGAGGGCTCTTGCGTTGACTTTCGCCCCCTCAACCTATCGTTCCTTACCCTAGGCCCCGCGCCATGCCCATCGCAAAACTCTCGGAAATGTCGCCCGGTCAGGAGGCCGATCTGTTCTTGCTGATGACCGCCAAGGAGCAGTTGACCACCAAGACGGGCAAGCCGTACTTCAAGGTGGGCTTTCGCGACGGCAGCCGCGAGGTGAGCTTTCCGATTTGGGACGACTCGCCGTGGGGCGTCGAGTGCCGCGAGCATTGGAGCCCGGGCGTCTATTACAAGCTCCGGGCGGTCTACCGCGAGACCAATTTCGGGCCGCAGTTGGAGATCCGCAAGATCCGGGAGGTGATCGATTCCGATGCCAAGGACGGCTTCGATCCGCAGGCCTGCCTGGTTCATTCGCGTTTCGATCCTCAACCGATGTACGACGAGCTATTGGCGATCGCCCGGCAGCATGTCCTTCCGGCGGGTCTCCGGCGACTGGTCGAGACGATTCTCACGGAGAACCGGGCGGGGCTGCTCACCTATCCGGCGGCTCGACGCAACCATCACGCCTACGTGGGCGGGCTGCTGGAGCACACCCTCAGCGTGACCCGGACGTGCATCTACCTGGCCGACAAGTACGCCGAGTATTATCCTGATGTGAAACCGCCGCTGGATAAGGGTTTGACCGTAGCGGGCGGCATCCTGCACGATATCGGCAAGCTTCGCGAGCTTCAGCCGCAGCCCGAAGGGGCGGCGCACACGCCGGAAGGGGCCCTGATCGGACATATCCTCAGCGGCCGCGACATGGTCCGCGAAACGGCCGCGGCCATGAAGGGCGAGCCGGCCATCGACCCGGAGAGCAGGCTGCGGCTGGAGCACGTGATCATCGCCCACCAGCGGCTGCCGGAATGGGGTTCGCCCAAGCCGCCGATGATGCCGGAGGCCCTGCTGGTGCACTATGCCGACGACATCGACGCAAAATACCAGATGATGGTCAACATCCTCCGCGACGATACCAACCCCGGCCCGGTCACGTCCAAGAAGAATGTGCTCATGCAGCACGTGTATCGAGGGACGGGCGGCCCGAGCCGATGAGCGTTCACGGGTGGCGGCTTGCCGCCGAGTGCGAGGTATGATGAGCAAACTCACGGAGCGGCTTTCCACCGGGATCGAGGGACTTGACGCATTGCTGGGCGGAGGGCTGTTGCCGGGCACGCTGACCGCGGTGGTCGGCTCGACCGGCATCGGCAAGACGCAGTTCGGCTTGCAGTTCGCCCAGGCCGGCGTGCGGCAGGAGGGCATGGGCGGCATCCTGTTCGACATGTGCGCCCGCGGCGATTCGCAAAATCATGCCGACTATGCCCGACGGATGTTCGGCTGGAAGTTGCGGTCGGTCGACCCGGAACGCCACCTCGACCTTGCCCAATTTTTCGATGCGGCCGCCTCGCACGGCGATTATCTGCACGTCTTCGACCAGCATGGCCGCCGCGTTACGCGGGCCGACCTGGATTTCGAGGCTTGGTACCAGTGGCAGGCCGAATTGGGCCGCCGGCTCAACGCCTCGATCGCCTTTTTCTATGGCAACTTCGTCCGCGGTGTTCGCCGGGCGGTGGTGGACGGGATCGAGCCGGTCGATCGCCCCAGCGATTCGATCCAATTCGAGCTTTTTGAGTACATCTACCATCAAATCCTGCGGAAAGACCCGCAGTGGGTTGCCCGCGACTTGTTCCGCGAACACTATCGCGAGAACGCCGCGGCCATCGCCCAACACGTTTACGACCCAGCCCGGATCGGTTGCATGTTGCTGGTCACTTCGCCGGAGGCGACGCTCGACGGCCTGATCGAGCGGCCGCTGGACGAAGGCGACGTGCTCTCCAACGCCAACACGGTGATCCACCTGGGCAAGATCCGCGAGGGGACGCGCTTTCGGCGGGCGATGTACATCTCGAAACACCGCGGCAGTCCCTGCACCGACGAGATCGTCCGGTATCATATTGACGACCGCGGGCTGCAGCTCGACTAATCTGAAGGGATCGCCAACCGCGATTTTTCAGTATATCGCGCGACATGGTCCACCAACTCACGTTGCACTACACCACCAATAATGGGTGCACTCGCAATTACGAAAAGACCCGCTATAATTTTTTTTGTCGGGTGCTTGCGTCGCTAGCGAAGCACGGGTAGACTCCAAGGGCGAATTCGAGCGTGGCGTAGGCGCCAACGAGAGGCGAGAGCGATGTGCTTGTTCCGTGTTTCACAGACGGCTTCATTCTGCGGAGCCCAGTCATGAGCACCGGTTTACTAGCAAGAGAACTGGCTACCTACGAGCAGCACAAGAATGAGTTGGTATCGACCAACGAGGGGAAGTTCGTCTTGATACATGGCGATGAAATCGCTGGTGTATGGGATACGTACAAGGATGCCTTGGCTGCTGGCTACAAGCAGTTTGGCATGGAGCCGTTTCTAGTCAAGCAGATTCAGGGCATCGAACGAGTCCTCTTCTTCACCCGCGATTTCTTCACCCGCGATCTTTCGCTGCCCCATGCCGATACTGACGCTACCGCTTGATCTCAACGGGGCCGTTATCACTGTGGGGTTCGCTGTCAGCGCACCGCGGCGAGACGCTATGCTTGCGGCGAAGCTTGCAGTTCCGGCGCCAGTCGTTGTGCGTGCGCTCGTGGACACGGGGGCCAGTGGTACGTGCGTCGCCCCAGCCATCGTTAGACAGCTAGGCCTTGTTCCGTCCGGCACGGTGACAATGCACACCCCGTCAACGGCGGGAAAACCGGTTGTCCGCAGCCAGTTCGACGTAGCGGTTGGCATTTTCATGGACTCAGATGAGGTGCATATACCGTCCCTCATTATTCCAGTGGTCGAAAGCGACCTGGCCTGTCAGGGCATACAGGCGCTGATCGGCCGTGACGTACTGGAAAACGGCATTCTGATCTATGATGGCCGCCCTAGGTCAGTGACATTGGCATTTTGATCCTGCATTAGTCATCGCGATCCCGCGATGGGTCTCAGTTTCACACTGATCCCCTAGCGGCTTGCCAGTTGGGGTCGGCTTCCGCTAGAATCGGGTGGTTGAGAGGGGGCGGTCCTGGGTGAGTACGTCCGCTATGGCTAGATCGCCAGACAAGTCGCGTTCGTCGGCCGGCGGGAAGCGCGCATCGGCAGCCGAGTCGCAGCCGCCATTGTCATCGGCGGAACTGGCAAAGCTCGAGGTCGGCCTGATCCGCTTAGCGCAAGAACATGCCGAGCGGGTCGTTTCGGCGCGGGCGGATGGGCTTCCGTCGCCGGCGATGGGTGTGCCCGCCGCTTCTGATGACGAATCGTTTGCCCAACTGCTGGCCGCCGCTCCGGGGCCGTTGCCGGAACGTTGCGTGCAAGCCGTTGTGCGCGAGTTGGCCAGCGGGTATCGTTCGCTGGTCCGGCAACCGAGGATTGCGATTCTCGGCCCGTTGTACAGCTACAGCCACCTGGCGGCCATCCACCGGTTCGGGCAGAGCGTCGAATTGGCCCCGGTCGGCACGATTGCGGCCGTTTTTGAGGAGGTCGAGCGGAAGCAGTCGGACTTGGGCATTGTGCCGCTGGAGAACTCGACCGACGGCCGGGTGGCGGACACGCTCGACATGTTTACCCGGCTGCGGGTGCGGATTTGCGGCGAAGTGCAGTTGCGGATCCATCATGCCCTGTTGGCGAAATGCCCGAGGGCGCAGGTCCAGGAGGTCTACAGCAAGCCGCAGGCGCTGTCCCAGTGCCGAAACTGGCTCGCCCGCCACCTGCCTTCCGCCCGCACGATTGAGGTGACCAGCACCTCGACGGCGGCCCAACTGGCGGCGGAAAGGCCGGGCGCAGCCGCCATTGCCAGTCTGCAAGCCGGAGTACACCACGGTCTGGATGTGCTGGCCGAGCGGGTCGAGGACAATCCCAACAACACCACCCGATTTGCTGTGATCGGCGACCATCCAACGCCGCGGACCGGCAAGGACCTGACCGCGCTGCTGTTTCAGCTCGAACATCGGGCCGGCGCCTTGGCCGACGTGCTGGTGATCTTCAAGCGAAATCGGGTCAATATGGCCTGGATCGACTCATTTCCGATTCCGGGGTCGAGCCGCGCCTACCTGTTCTTTGTGGAGGTCGAAGGGCACGAAAGCGAGCCGCGATTGCGCCGGGCGTTAGGGGCCATTGAAAAGAAGACCTTGCGGCTGGAAGTTCTGGGATCGTTTCCGGCTACCCAGCCGGTGGAATAGATGTTCAAAGGAGAAGACTGAATGCGACGTGTGTTGATTGCCGGCAACTGGAAGATGAATACGACTCGTGTCCCGGCGGTTGCCCTGGCGGAGGGCATAGCGGAGAAAGCGAACGACTTCGACAGCCTCGATCTGGCGGTCTGCCCGCCAAGCTGCTACCTCGACGCCGTAGGCCGGGCGATTGCCGGCTCGAAGGTCGGCCTGGGTGCCCAGAATATGTATCACGAGCGAGAAGGGGCTTATACGGGCGAGATCAGCGCCGCCATGCTCTGCGATCTGGGTTGCCGGTACGTGATCCTCGGCCACAGCGAGCGGCGGCACATCCTGGGCGAGACCGACGGAGCGATCAACCAAAAAGTGCTGGCGGCCTTGGCCGCTGGGTTGACGCCGATCGTGTGCGTCGGAGAATTGCTTGCCGAGCGGGAGGCAGGGCAGACGTTTGCGGTCATCGGCCGGCAGTTCGACGGCTCGCTGGCGGGCCTATCCGCCGAACAGATGTCTAACGTGGTGATTGCCTACGAGCCCGTTTGGGCCATCGGCACTGGCAAGGTGGCCACCCCCCAACAGGCGGAGGAGGTACATCTCGCCCTTCGCAAGCTGATCGAGAAGCGGTATAATGAAGGGCTTGCTAAAGGGGTGCGGATCCAATACGGCGGGAGCGTCAAGCCTGAGAATGCGGCCGAACTGCTCAAACAGCCCGATATTGACGGTGCCCTGGTGGGTGGGGCCAGCCTGAAAGTCGATCTATTCTTGGGCATTGCCGCCGGGGCGTTGTAGTACGAAGGGAAAAGAAATGTCGTTTCTGCCAGCCCTATTGATGATTCTGTTGTTGATCACCGCGCTGTTCTTGATCGTGCTGGTGTTGATCCAGCGCGGCAAGGGGGGGGGCCTGGCCGGGGCGTTCGGGGGTATGGGCGGCCAAAGCGCGTTCGGCACCAAGGCCGGCGATCTGTTCACCCGGGTCACCATTGGGGTAGCGGCGTTTTGGATTATTTTGTGCATTATCTCCGTCAAGGTGCTGGGAGTCAGCCAGAATCAAACGGCCTTGGACACCACCATGGGTGGCAACGCGCCGGCGGGAGCGCCGGCAACGCCGGGCGCGCCGGCCCAGCCCGCTCCTCCCGCGGCGAGTCCCCAGGCGCCTGCCGGCGGGGCGCCGTCGGCGCCCGCCGGGCCGGCCGCCGCGCACACGACTCGTGCAGCGACGCCCTTGCCGCCGACCGGTTCCGGGGGAGGAAATGCCAAACCCTAGGCGCCAGCCACGGTAGCCGCCGGTCGTTTCTCTCATTCTCGGAGTATGTGTTTTGCTACAGAGCATGACGGGCTTTGGCGAGTCGCAGGGTCAGCGCGACGGCCTGGCGGTGGCGGTTGAGGTCCGCAGCATCAACCATCGCTACTTCAAGCTCTCGGTACGGATTCCGGAAGGCTACGGCGGCTTGGAGCCGCTGGTTGATGCCGAGGTCCGCCGCACGATCCACCGCGGCACCATCCAGGTAAACATCCGTGTCGAGCGGCCGGTCTCGCCGGAAGACTTCAAGATCAACGTCGAGGTCTTGCACGGCTATCGGGCGCAACTGACTGCCTTCCAGCAGCAATGGGGATCTGCTCGAACCGTATCCGTGGAAGCACTGTTGCCTTTACCCGGCGTGATCAACGATGCCAGCCGGGCCGGTTTCGACGCTGCCGCCGACTGGCCGGTGATTGAGCAGTCGCTCAAGGCGGCCCTGCGGGGCATGGTCGAGATGCGGACCGAAGAAGGCAGAGCCATGGCGGCCGATTTGGCGGCCAACTGCGGCAGCGTTACCGCCAGCCTCGGCCGGATCGAAGCCCGCGCCCCGGTGGTAGTTACCGACTATCGCGCCCGGCTGCACGAGCGGCTGAAGAAGATGCTTAGCGAGACCGAGATCGCGCTCGATGCATCCGACCTGATGAAGGAGGTCTGCCTGTTCGCCGAGCGGAGCGACATCTCCGAAGAGATCACCCGCTTGCGAAGCCATCTCGACCAATTTCAGGCCACGTTGCAATTGGCGGAGAGCTCCGGCCGGAAGCTGGAGTTTCTGACCCAGGAGATGTTTCGCGAGACCAATACCATCGGTTCGAAGGCGAACGACGTGGAGATTGCCCAGCAGGTAATCGACATCAAGGCCGCCCTGGAGCGGATCCGCGAGATGATCCAGAACATCGAGTGAGCTTGTGGCGGCAGCCGAGCCGGGAAAACGCGGGAGGGTGGTGGTTGTGTCCGGCCCGTCGGGCGCCGGCAAGACGTCGGTGATGCAGTGCGTATACCGCCGCTGCCCGGTGCCGCTGGTGCGGAGTGTGTCGGCCACTACCCGGCCGCCGCGTCCCGGCGAGCGCGACGGGGTGGACTACTGCTTCCTGACTGCCGAGCAGTTTCGGGCCCGGCAAGAGCGGGCAGAGTTCATCGAGAGCTTTGAGGTGTTTGGGCAAGGCTATTGGTACGGTACGTTGCGGAGCACGGTGGCCGCCGGCCTGGAGGCCGGGAAGTGGGTGGTGTTGGAAATCGACGTGCAGGGGGCGGAGCGAGTGATGCAGCGCTATGCGGACGCGGTTACCATATTCCTTGAGCCCGGTTCGCTGGCCGAGTTGGAACGCCGCCTCCGCGGCCGGGGCACAGAGAGCGAAGAAGCTATTGAGCGCCGACTGAAAGTGGCCCGGCGGGAGTTGGCGGCGGCCGACGGCTATCGATACCGGGTGGTGAACGACGACCGGGACCAGGCGGTCCGGGAAATATCCGATCTACTGAGGCAAGAATGGGAGAAGAGTTGCCATGATTGATGAACTGCGGGAAGAGGCGATCGTCAAGAAGGTGGGAGGCCGCTTCAAGCTTTCCACCTTGATCCAGAAACGGTTGGTGCAGATCAACGCCGGCGCCCGGCCGCTGGTCGATGTCAAGGACGGCAACAAGATGCAAATGGTGATCGAGGAGATTCTGCAAGACAAGATCTATCTCGATACGGAGTTGAACGTCCAGATTGCTGCCGGGGCCCAGCCCGCCGGCCCGTTGGACGTGGACTTCCGCAGCCTGTGAGCCTGCCATGAAGGGTCGCGAATTGCTGATCGGCGTCACCGGGGGGATCGCGGCCTACAAGACCGCCGCCCTGGTGAGCCAGTTGGTGCAGGCCGGGGCCGGGGTCACGGTGTTGATGACCCGCTCGGCCCAGAAACTGGTCGGGCCCAAGACCTACGAGGCCCTCTCCGGCCGGCCGGTGTATACGCGGGTTTTCGGGCGGGGCTCCCATCCGCACATCGAGCTGGCCGCGCGTGCCGAACTGCTGTGCGTGGCCCCCGCTACTGCCAATATTCTCGCCAAGGCTTCTTGGGGTCTGGCCGACGACCTGTTGAGCACGGTGCTGCTTAGCTTCGACGGCCCGGTGTTGATGGCCCCGGCTATGAATGCGCTGATGTGGCAGAAGCCGGCCGTGCAACGCAACGTGGCTCAACTTCGCGCCGACGGCATCACCCTGATTGGTCCCGAGGAAGGATACCTGAGTTGCGGCATGACCGGCCCCGGCCGGATGGCCGAGCCGGAGGCGATTTTCCGGGCGATCGAAAAGGGATTAGGGATTACGGATTAGGGATTGGCCGCTTGGTTTACGGTCTTGCTCGGGTTGTGTGTCGGCGTCTTTTTTCTCGGAGGTGCGGTGGCAAGTCATGGTGGAAGTCCCCCGTTTCTAATCCCTGATCTCTAATCCCTAATCCCTTCTCTCGTGTCCCGCATCCTCATCACCTCTGGTCCGACGCGGCAGTACCTTGATCCGGTGCGGTACCTGAGCAATGGTTCGAGCGGGCGGATGGGGGCGGCGCTGGCGGCGGCCGTCTTGGAGGCCGGACACCAGGCGAGGGTCGTGAGCGGGCCGGTGGAGGTGGCGTATCCGGCGGCGGCGGAAGTGGTTTCGGTCGTCTCCACCGAGGAGATGTTGCAGGCATGCTTGGACGCGTTTCCCGCCTGCGACGGCCTGATTGCAGTGGCTGCCCCATGTGACTACCAACCGCGGGCAGTGGCGGCCAACAAGATTCGCAAGAGCGGCCAGCCGTTGCGGCTGGAACTAGTCGAGACGCCCGACGTGGTGGCCGAGTTGGCGGCCATCAAGGGCGGCCAATGGATCGTGGGCTTTGCCCTGGAGACCGAAGACCAACGGTTTCGAGCGATGCAGAAGCTGGAACGCAAGAGCTGTGATTTGATCGTGCTGAACGGCCCCCAGGCCATCAGCGCGGCCGACACCCAAATTGAGATCCTCAACCGCCAGGGCCAATCGCTGGGTTATTGTTCGGGCAGCAAGATGGAAGTGGCCCGGAAAATCCTGGCCGTTGTCGATGCCCAGTTGATCCGGCCGAGACATTGCTGACCGCAGAGGGTGCCCTGTACACACTTGCGTGAGCATGCAGCGGGCTGTCGGGAACAACATGCCCACGCGAGCGTCGGCAGGGCACCTCGCTATTTAGGAGGAGGCGGCAGGTCGATCTTGATCTCGGGACTGGGGCCGGCCGGGGAGGGCTTAGCCGCGGGCGGCGGCTGGTTGCCGTGGAACGCCGGGGCCTCCTTTTCTTTGCCCAGCGGCACCAGCACCCTTTTGCCCGAAGGTTCCAGGGTGGCCTCCAACTTGCGAGCGTCCACATGCACCTTGGCGCTGCCTTTCGGTCCGTAGACCTCGAATTGCATGGCTTCGGGCTGCCCTCCGGTCTGCCATGAGTCGGTGATCGGCGCCCCTAATGCGTCGCGGAGGGTTTCGTTGGCGCGGATCTTCTGCATGGCTGCCTGATATTGCGCGGTGCTTCGCAAAGCGCCGCCGGTTTGCTGAAAGACGATCCAACCGCCGCCAACGGCCACCGCCAGGATCAGTAACAGGATGGCGTAGAGTCGGGTTCGCCCGCAACAGCAGCCGCAAGCGGGCAAAGCGGGCTGGGGTCCTTGCGGAGCGACTTGGGGAACTGCCGCATCAGGTTGGTCCGTGCTCATGGCGAGGGCTCCAATCGGAGGTAGGCGGGATCGATGTCATGCCAAGATGGGTCGGGTCCTTCAAATTGGACCAACGCCCGCCCGTTGTAGTTAACGGTCACGACTCGGCCGGGCAGGTTGGCCAGCCGCATAAGCTCCGGCCGGCTGGCATCGACCAATACCCGCTTGCCGGCGTATTGTTCCCTCAGTTTCTCGATCGCATCGGGCGACATGGCACACCACCTCGCATTGGGGTTACTTGCTGGTCTTCTGGGCCACCTTGTAACGCAGGTAGGCATCCAGAAACGGCTGGATGTTGCCGTCCAGCACGGCGTGGAAATTGCCCACCGTGTGGTTGGTTCGGGAATCCTTGACCCGCTGGTCGGGGTGCAGGAAATAGCTGCGGATCTGCGAGCCGAAGCCGACCTTGGGCATCTGGGTGTACTTGGCGGCCTGTTCGGCCTCGCGTTTCTCCTCCTCGATGCGGGCCAGCCGGGCGCGGAGCATCTTCATCGCCGTGGCCCGGTTCTTGTGCTGGCTCCGCTCGCTCTGACAGGCCACCGCGATGCCGGTGGGCAGGTGGATCAGGCGGACCGCGCTGGAGGTCTTGTTGACGTGCTGCCCGCCCGGACCGCTGGAGCGGAAAACCTGCTCCTCGATGTCGTCGGGCTGAATTTCGATGTCGATCTGGTCGGAGACTTCCGGCGAGACGTCGACGGCGGCGAAGCTGGTCTGCCGCTTGCCCTCGGCGTTGAACGGGCTGATCCGCACCAGGCGATGCATGCCCGCCTCGCCCTTCAGATATCCGTAGGCCATCGGGCCGCGAATGGCGATGGCGGCGCTGTTAATGCCCGCCTCTTCGTTGTCCTGGCGATCAAGGATCTCCGTCTCATACTCGCGGTCCTTGGCCCAGCTCAGGTACATGCGCAACAGCATTTCCGCCCAATCATTGGCATCGGTGCCGCCGTCGCGGGCGTTGATGGAAAGGATCGCATCGCTGGAGTCCAAGGGACCATTCAAGAGCGCCCTGGTTTCCAAGTCTTCAAGCCGCTGATCGAGACGCTCCAGTTCGCCCGGCACCTCGGCCGCCAAATCTTCATCCTCCTGGGCCATCTCGACCAATGCCGCCAGATTGCCGTCCGCCTTGACGATTTCCTCCAAGGGCCGAACGACGGCCGTCAGGCTCTTGCGTTCGGCAACGATCTCGCGGACCTTCTCCTGGTTATTCCAAAAGTCAGGCGCACTCATCAACTGCTCGAGGGCCTCGATTCGTTTTTGCTTGCCATCCCAGTCAAAGAGAGTCGCGGAGCTGAAGGATGCGTCGGTGAATGGCCTCGGCCCGGTCGATAAATTCTCGTTCCATGATACAATATTCCCCAACGAGGAACCTTTCCAAAAACACATTATACCGGCCCCCGAAAAGCAGGGGAAGGCAAGATGCAGCGGCGGCCCGCTCGCCCCCTGACCCCTGGTCCCTGACCCTTCTCATGTCTCGCGTGGTCCTTGCAATGTCGGGCGGAGTTGACAGCAGCGTGGCGGCTTGGCTGCTCCGCCAACAGGGGTACGAGGTGGTCGGGCTCTTCATGCGGCACGGACAAGAGGAACCGACCGCTTGCCCGGGGGATCGTTCCGCCTCGAGGAAACGAGGCTGTTGCAGCGCGGCCGACGCGGCCGACGCCCGCCGTGCAGCCGACGTGCTCGGCATTCCGTTCTACGCAGTCAATTTCCAGAACGAGTTCGAGCGGATCGTCGACTATTTCGTGGCCGAGTATACGGCCGGGCGAACGCCGAATCCGTGCATCGTTTGCAACACCTGGCTGAAGTTCGGCAAGCTGGTCGAGTACGCCGACGCCGTCGGGGCCGAGTTCGTGGCCACCGGCCATCACGCGCGGATCGTACGCCTGCCTGACGGAGGAACTGCCCTCTGCCGGGGCTGCGATACGGCGAAGGACCAATCCTACGTGTTATTCGGTATCCAACGGCAGTTGCTGCCGCGGATTCTCCTTCCGGTCGGCGAATACCGCAAGGAAGAGATCCGCCGCATGGCCGAGAAGCTTGGGCTGGCCGTGGCCGGCAAGCGCGATAGCCAGGAGATCTGCTTCGTGCCCGACCAAGACCACGCCCGATTCATTCGGCAGCGCTGTGCGGAAGGCGACCGGTCGGGAGAGATTGTCACCACCGATGGGGCCGTCGTCGGACGCCACGCCGGCGTTGAACAGTTCACGGTTGGGCAGCGGCAGGGACTAAGACTGGCTTTCGGCGAGCCGCGGTACGTGGTGCGGATCGACGCCGACGCCCGCCGGGTGGTCATTGGCACGCGGGAAGACCTGGCCAAGCGGGAGTTGACGGCTAGCGGGGCCAACTGGCTGGTGGACCTGGAGCAGGAGTCTCCGCGGCCGGCCCACGGGATTCGAGCCGAGGTGAAGATTCGCTACCGAAGCCAGCCCGCTGGAGCGAGCGTCTATGGACTGCCCGGCGGTCGCTTGCGGGTGCTCTTCGACGCGCCGTGCTACGGAGTAGCTCCGGGGCAAGCGGCGGTCTGTTATCTCGGCCAACGGCTGTTGGGCGGCGGCTGGATCGAATCGTGACCCGCGCATTTGCTCTCTTGCGGACTTTTCCGCCGCGGGGTAGGATTGTTGACGATGGGTCTCCGCATCACGGCCAGTGAG
>JAJYGU010000446.1 GCA_021784975.1 Planctomycetota bacterium | reverse complement strand
GGCCTCTTGAATGAAACGGGCGACGGACCGGTGTTTCGCCATGCCGTGGCCGCGCTGCCCCTGGTGCGCGGGCTGGACGATAGCCGCGTGGTCATGCTCAACAGCGGGCGGTTCGACAACACCGCCATAGGCAGCCTCTCCAACCCGGGCTCGACGATTTGGGAGGACGTTTTGGCCGACCAGCACCCCTATCAATCGCTGCCTCATGATGCGGCGGTGATTCATCGGCTGCGGACTGTCGGCCGCGGGGCCCTGCCGTTGTTCCTGTCGGAGTACGGGATGGGCAGCGCGGTGGACCTGGTTCGCTTGGCGCGTCAGTACGAGCAGTGGGGCAAGACGGCCTCCGACGACGCCGTCTATTATCGCCAGCGACTGGATCAATTCATGGCCGACTGGCGGCGGTGGAACCTGGGCGATACCTTTGCCAGCCCGGAAGACTATTTCCGGCAATGCCTGGCATGGATGGCCCCCCTTCGCAAATTGGGCATCAACGCCATCCGGGCCAACCCGAACGTCATCGGCTACAGCCTCACCGGCACCCAGGACCAGGGGCTCAGCGGTGAGGGGCTCACGACCATCTTCCGCGAATTGAAGCCCGGAACGATCGACGCCATATTCGATGCATTTTATCCGCTCCGCTGGTGCCTGTTCGTTGAGCCGCTTCACCTCGATCGCGGGCGGAAGGCAAGACTGGAGGCCGTGCTGGCCAATGAGGACGTGTTGGCGGCCGGACAGTACCCGGCCCGGCTGCAAGTGATTGGCCCCGGTAATGCGGTGGTCTTCGATCGGGTCGTCACCGTCACGATTCCTGATCCGAAGAGCAGGCGGCTGCCGCCATTCACCGTAAAGGTGTTTGCCGACGAGGTAACCATCGACGGGCCACCGGGCAAGTACCGAGTTCTGGCCACGTTGCAGAAAGGGGGCGCCGCGGCCGGTGGGAACGTCGAGTTCTTTGTGTTCGATCCGGCGGAAATGCCCGCGGTGACAGCCCAGGTGGTTTTGTGGGGCGAAGATGAGGGCTTGGTCCAATGGCTCGCGGCCCACCGTATCAAGACCCGCTCATTCACGCCCCGCGCTCAGACTGCGCGGGAAGTGATCCTGGTCGGCCGCCAGCCGGCCGGGGGCGGGGCGGAGGCATTCCGCCAGTTGACCCGCCATATCGCCCGCGGGTCGAACGCGGTGTTTCTTTCCTTGGACGTTTTCAAGAAGGGCAAGGATCCGCTGGGGTGGCTGCCGTTGGCCCACAAGGGCCGCCGGGTCGATCTGCCCGTCTGGCTCTATCACAAGGACGATTGGACCAAACGCCACCCGATCTTCGAGGGGCTGCCGGCCGGCGGTATCATGGATCATGCGTTTTATCACGAGGTTCTTCCGACGGCGGGTTTCACCGGGCAGGACGTTCCGGCGGAAATTGTGGCCGGCGCGATCGACACCTCGTGCGGTTATAGCTCCGGCCTGACGGTGGGCGTGTACCATCTCGGCGCGGGGCGATTTACCTTGAATACCTTGCGAATTCGCGAGCATCTCGGCAGCGATCCGGTGGCCGATCGGCTGCTGGGCAACATGCTCCGCGATGCCGCCCGCCATGTAAACCCGCCGCCGGCCGACCTGCCGGCCGATTTCGAGGCACAACTGAAGGCGATGGGTTACCAATGAAGCAATTCGTGACCTTCGGCGAATTAATGCTGAGCCTCGGCACGACCGGCAACCATCGCCTGGTGCAGTCGGAGACGTTCACCGCCCATTACGTCGGCGCCGAGGCCAACGTGGCGGTCTCGCTGGCCCATTTCGGCGTCGAGGCCTACGAGGTCTCCAAGGTGCCGTCGCACGAGATCGGCCAGGCATGCATCAATGCCCTGCGGCGATACGGCGTGCGGACGGAGTACATTCTGCGCGGCGGCGATCGATTGGGGCTGCTCTACAAGGAAACCGGCGCATCGCAGCGTCCGACCAAAGTGATCTACGATCGCACCCATAGCGCGATCCGCCAGATTGCCCCCGGTGAGATCGACTGGGATGCCATTTTCGCGGGCAAGGATTGGTTCCACATCTCCGGTTCCTCGGTGGCTTTGGGGCCGGAAGTCGTGGCAGTGATTGCCCCGGCGCTGGCCGCCGCCAAGCGTGCGGGTCTGACCGTGAGTTGCGACTGCAATTACCGCCGCAAGCTCTGGAGCATGGAGCAGGCCGGCAAGGTGCTCTCGCGGCTGCTGGAGAACATCGACGTGTTCATCTGCGGCCGCGACGATCCGCACACCATCTTCGGCATACCCCGCGACGGCTTGGACGGCCTTGCCGGCCGGCATCGCGACCAGCGGGCGGCCGAGCTTATGCTTGAGCGATTCCGTCTCGACTCCCTGGCCATGACCGTTCGCGAGGGGATTTCGGCCTCGGTCAACGGGCTCTCGGCCCTGCTCTGCCGCCACGGCAAGACGTATTTCAGCCCGCGATATGAAATGCAGATGGTCGATCGTGTCGGCAGCGGCGACGCTTTCGCGGCCGGCCTGATCTTTGGCCTGATGTCGGAGTTCGAGCCGCAGCGGGCCGTCGATTTCGCGACCGCCGCCGCCTGTTTGAAACATTCGATTCCCGGCGACTGCAACTTGAGCAGCCGCGAGGAGGTGGAGCAACTGGTGGCCGGCGGAGAGTCCGGCCGGGTGCAGCGATAAACACTGTTTGGGAGGAGCATTGCCTTGAAGAAAGCCGTCGTTACGGATTATGCCTTTGATGATCTGGAAATCGAGCGGGCGGTGATCGAGCCGCTCGGCTGCCAGCTTGTGGGCCAGAAGATTGGCCGCACCCCGGAGCAGCTCTTCGACCTGGTCCGCGATGCCGATTTCGTCATCACCCAGTTTGCACCCGTCAATGCGGCGGTGATTGCCCGCATGCAAAAATGCCGGGTCATCGTGCGCTACGGGATCGGCGTGGACAACGTCGACCTTAAGGCGGCCGCGGCCCAAAACGTTCCCGTGTGCAACGTGCCCGACTACTGCATCGACGAGGTGGCCGACCACGCCTTGGCGATGATTCTCGATCTGACCCGCAAGATCACCGCCAATGCCGCCAAGGTGAAGGCCGGCGGCTGGGGATTGGCGGTGCCACTCAGGGCCCTGTTCGTCCTGAAGAGCATGACCGTCGGGGTCGTCGGCTTTGGACGCATCGGCCGTGAGGTGGCCAGTCGGCTCAAGGCCTTCAAGTGCAAGCTGCTGGTGTGCGACCCGGCGGT
This sequence comes from Planctomycetota bacterium, assembly GCA_021784975.1. Taxonomy (GTDB): domain Bacteria; phylum Planctomycetota; class Planctomycetia; order Pirellulales; family Thermoguttaceae; genus JAJYGU01. The sequence goes on along the minus strand of JAJYGU010000446.1, from coordinate 9,136 downwards.
CGAGGCGGCGGCCGTTCGGGCTGCCGGTTGCACACCCGCCGCGCTTCCCGAGCTGCTCTCCGCGAGCGACCTGGTGACCTTGCACTGCCCGAGCACCCCGCAAACGCAATCCATGATCAACGCCCGGAGCATCGCCGCCATGAAGCCGGGCGCGATGCTGGTTAACACGTCGCGGGGCACGCTGGTGAAGACCGACGATCTGGCGGCGGCGATCCAGACCGGCCGTATTTCGGCGGCGGCGCTGGACGTGACCGACCCCGAGCCCATTCCTCCGGAGCATCCGATCGTGAAGCTGGATCAGTGCATTATCAACGCCCATATTGCCTCGGCCAGCCCGCAATCGGTCGAGAAGCTGCGGACCGAGGCCGCCACCCTCGTGGCCCGAGCCTTCCGCGGCGAACCACTGCCGAACATCGTCAACGGCGTCAAGGCATAAATGGAACTTCAAACCACCCTCGTTTCCGTTTCCGATCTCGAAGCCTTGGTGATGGCCGCGCTGGGCAAGTGCGGCCTGAGTGAGGCCGACGCCCGTACCACGACCGACGTCCTGGTGAGCACCGATGCCTTTGGCGTGTTTACCCACGGTACCAAGGCCCTTCGCGGCTACGTCCGCCGGCTGCGCGGGGGAGGACTCAAGGCCGACGCCCGTCCGGAAATTGCCTCCGAGGGGCCGGCCTGGGCGATCGTGGATGGCCACTCCGCCGTCGGGATGGTAACATCCGTATTCGCCATGAATGCGGCGATCACCAAGGCCAAAGCCACCGGCATGGCTTACGTGGGCGTCCGCAACAGTTGCCACTTCGGAGCCGCCGGTTATTACGCCCTCATGGCCGCCAAGGCGGGCATGATCGGCATGGCCATGGCCAATGACATCCCGTCGATGGCCGTGCCCGGCGCTCGCCAGCCGGTGCTTGGCACCAACCCATTTGCTTATGCAGTGCCCGCCGGTCAGGAGGATCCGATCTTCCTCGATATCGCCTCCAGCGCGGTGGCGGGCGGCAAAGTCCGCATCTATCAAGCCTTGAACCAAAAAGTTCCGGACACCTGGCTGGTCGACCAGGAGGGCCTGCCCACCACCGACCCGTGGCTCTACCCGCAATCCGCCTCGTTGATGCCCTTCGCCGGTCACAAGGGCTACGGCATCGCCATGATGATCGAGACCCTGGCGGGCGTGTTGAGCGGGGCCGCCGCGCGATGGGGCGTCAAGAGTTGGATCGACGATGATCCCTCCTGGGCCACGCAGCACGGGGCGGCGTTCCTGGTGATCGACGTCGGGCAGATCACGCCGATCCAGCTCTTTCGCGAGCGGGTTGACGCCATGATCCGCGAGATTCGGGCCACTCCCAAGGCCAAAGGCGCCGAGCGCGTCTATCTGCCCGGCGAAATGGAATGGCAACGCCGCCGCGAGGCGCGGACCAAGGGAATCGCCCTGCCGGCCGACGTGGTCGACAGCCTGCGCGGCGTGGCGGAGGACCTTGGCCTGACAGCGGCCTGGTTGGGAGATCGAACATGAGCCTGACGTGCCGCGATCGCGTGCTGCTGGCGCTGAACCATGAGGAGCCGGATCGTGTGCCGCTGTTTCTGGGCACGTCCGGCGCCACCAGCGTGTTGGGACCCGGTTACGATCGGCTCAAAGCCTATCTGGGCATCCAGGGCGGCCCGCGACGATGGCTTTCCAAGTCGATGCAGTACACATGGATCGACGAGGAGGTCTTGCAGCGGCTGGGCAGCGACGGCCGGCCCCTTATGCCGGGCCCCGCCCGGTCCAGTTTGCGTAAAGAGATTTCGGCCGACTGTTTGATCGACGACTGGGGAGTCACTTGGCGACGGGCCGCGGGCAGCGTTTACTTCGAGATGGCCGCCAGCCCGCTGCGCGACGCCGCCATCGACGACCTGGAACGCTACCCCTGGCCAAACCTCATGCCCGCCGGCCGCTTTACCGGCTTGGCGGAGCAGGCCAAGGCCCTTCAGAATGCCGGCTATGCCACCGTGTTGATGAGCGGGGTCACCTTGTTCGAGCAAGCATGTTTCTTGCGCGGGCACGACGCATTGTTGATGGACATGGCCGGCAACGAGGAGTTTTTCACCGCCCTGCTCAGCAAGCTCAAGGGCCTGGTCATCCCTTACCTCCGCGCACTGCTGGAGGAGGTCGGGCCGTGGATCGACGTGCTGGTCACCGGCGACGACCTGGGCATGACCGACCGAGCGATGATATCGCAGCGGAGCTATCGCCGGCTGCTCAAGCCGCACCACGCCGAATTGCTGGGGGCGATCAAGCAAGGCATGGCGGGCAAGATATTCTTCCACTCGTGCGGAAACGTCTACGCGCTGTTGCCCGACCTGGCCGAGGTGGGCGTGGACCTGCTGAACCCGGTGCAGGTGTCGGCCGGCGAGCTGGGCGAGACTGCCCGGCTGAAACGCGAGTTTGGCGGCCGCCTTTCCTTTTGCGGCGGAATTGATACTCGCTGGGCGCTGCCGTACGGCACGCCGCAGGACGTGCGTCAGGAGGTCCGCCGCCGGATCCGCGACTTGGCGCCCGGCGGAGGCTACATTGCGGCGGCCGTGCACTGCATCCAGCCCGACGTGCCGCCGGAGAACATCGTGACCATGTGCGAGGAAGTCGCCGCGGCGGGCCGTTACCCAATTACCTAATGCTCACCAGCAAAGAACGCTTTCAACGGATTCTGCGACATCAGCCGGTCGACCGCATCGGGCTGTTCGAGGTCTTCTGGCAGGAGACCGCCCGCAAATGGGCCGCGCAGGGTCGCTTCGAGAAACCGGAAATGATAAGCCACCACTTCGGGCTGGACGTCCGCCGCACCGGCGGCGAAATCACGCCCATGCCCTGGAAACTGCTCGACCTGGTGGCCAACCTCGAAGTCGGCGAGCAGGTCGTGGAAGAGACCGACCAGGTGAAATTGATCCGCGACGGCAACGGCGCCCTGCTGCGTTGGCGAAAGGACGGTTCGGGCGCCCCCGAGCACGTGGAGTTCGTCGTCGGAGACCGAAGAACCTGGCGGCAGCACATCCGCCCGTATCTCCTCGACGCTGACAGCTACGTTCGCCGCATCGACTTCGACCGCTATCGCGCCCTTCGCACCCAATGTGCGCACCGCGATATTTTTCTTTGCGCCGGCGTCGTTGGGGCGTTCGACCTGATGTCTCCCCTGTGTGGGCACGAGCGACTGTTGATGGCCATGGTCGACGACGTGGGCTGGGTCCGCGAGATGTGCGAAGTCTACGCGACAGCCACCGTCGAACTGTTGGAAGTCCTCTTCCAGCGGGAAGGGCTGCCCGACGGCCTGTGGGTCTGGGACGACTTGGGCTTCAAGCACCGCCCGTTCATGTCGCCTGCCATGTACCGGGAGTTGATCTTTCCCGCTCATAAGCGGGTCTTTGATTTCGCGCATGCCCGTGGTCTGCCGGTCGTACTCCACTGCGACGGCATGGTCGAATCACTGATCCCGCATTTGATTGAGGCGGGCATTGATTGTCTGCAGCCGCTGGAGGTCAAGGCCGGTATGGACCTGACCAGGATCAAGAAGACCTATGGCGAGAGGCTGGCGCTCGTCGGCGGCATCGACGTCCGCGAGTTGATCACCAACGACCTCGACCGGGTGCGAAAAGCGTTGGAGCGGAACGTGCCGCAAGCGATGGCTGGCGGCGGGTACGTCTTGCAGGTCGATCACAGCGTACCCCACCAGGTAGAATATGAGACTTACAAGTATTTCGTCGCAAAGGGACTTGAAATTGGGACGTACCGGTAGGATGGTGACGGTGCGCATTGGCAAGCAACTGTCATTCTGACGGGCACCGACGCCCTGCGTTGGTCGGCGAAGAATCGAGCCTGCTAAATTGGCAACGCAGATCCTTCACTGCGTTCAGGATGACAAGCTAATCCCGGCCATGCATAAGGGACTGTGAAATGACACCAAAACATGAAATAATGGCTGCCCTCAATGCCAGCGGCGTGGTGGCCATCATTCGCACCGAGAATCCGCAGGATCTGGTCGAAGTCGCCAAGGCCCTGAGCCGCGGCGGGGTAAAGTTCATTGAGATCACCATGACCGTGCCGCGTGCCCTGGAAGTGATCCGCCAGGCGAGCGCTGAATTGAGCCGGGACGACGTTTACATCGGCGCGGGCACGGTCCTGGACGCCCCCACCGCCAAGGCGGCTATCGACGCCGGGGCCCGATTTATCATCGGCCCGGGAACGGACGCGGAAATGGTCCGCCTTTGCAACACCTACGGCATCGTCGTCATGCCCGGCGCGTTTACGCCCGGCGAGGTGATCCATGCCTGGCGGTCCGGCGCCGACGTGGTGAAGATTTTTCCGGCCGACGTTGGCGGGCCTGCTTACCTGAAGGCCCTCAAGGGGCCGCTTCCGCAGGTCGAGCTCATGCCCACCGGCGGAGTCGACTTCGACACGGCGGCGGACTTCATCCAGGCGGGGGCGATCGCCGTCGGCTCCGGCTCGTTCTTGGTCAATAAGGCGCTCATCGCGGCCAAGGATTACGGGCGACTGACCGACAGCGGCCGGCGGCTGACAAAGATCGTTCGTGAGGCCAAGGAGAAATGCCAATGACCAACAAGAAGGAAGTGGTTCGGCGGATGTGCCAGTCGGGCGTGTTGCCTGTCTTTCGCACCAGCGATATGCAGTACCTGCTTTCGGCCACGCAAGCGTTCTACGAGGCCGGCATCGGTTGCGTCGAGTATACCATGACCATGCCCGACATCATCCCATTCCTCCGCCAGGCCTCGGCGAGCCTGCCGATGGACCTCTACCTGGGTCTGGGCACGGTCTTGGACGGCCGCAGCGTCACCGCCGCCGTCGAGGCCGGGGCCCAGTTCATCGCCAGTCCGGGCTGCAACGCGGAAATGGTTGAGGCCTGCAAGCGACACGGCGTGGTCAGTGTGGTCGGCGTCATGACGCCCACCGAGATCATGGAGGCGGTTCGCCTGGGGGCCGACGTGCTCAAAGTGTTTCCGGCGGGCGCCGTGACGGCCGAGTTCTTTGGCGACGTCCTCGGTCCCTTTCCCGAAGTGTGCCTGATGGCGGCCGGAAAGACGGTGCTCCAAAACCTGGCCGCCTACATCCAAGCCGGCGCGGAGATCGTCACCGTGCTGGCCAACGCCCTGGACGCCGAGGCCTACGCCACCGGCGATTCCGCCGCCATCACCCGCGCGGCCCGAAAGTGCGTGGAAGCCGTCCGGGCGGCCCGGCAAGCCATGTGAATGGAAGGCAGATCCGGGCGTGCTTGACAAAATCAATCGCTCCTGCCACAAAATGCGATAGCAGACAAATCTCAAAGGGCATTTCCATGAAAGATGCGGAACTGCAGGGCGTGGTGGTCCCGGTGATCACCCCGATCAATAAGAAGGAAAATGTCGACGAAACGGCCTTCCGCAAGCTCTTGCGGCGGCTGATCGAGGCCGGCGTACACGGCTTCCTGGTGGGCGGCTCGTCGGGCGAAAGTCCGTTGCTGACCGGAAAACAGTGGCGGCGGATGGCGGCCCTCGCCGTGGACGAGGTCCGCGACCAAGTGGCGGTGGTCTGCGGCGTGATGGACACCTCGACCCGGCGGGTCTGCAAGAAGATCAAGTTCCTCGATGAACTCGGCTGCCGCCGCTTCGCCCTCACGCCCCCGTTTTATATCGCCGCCAAGACGGCCGGCGAACACCTGCGGCATTTCGGCGCGGCCAAGGAGGCGGCCGGCGGCATGGAGATGGTGGCCTACAACATCCCGCAGTGTACCGGGTCGCAGATTTCCGTGGATACCTTCTGTGAAATGACCACTCGCGGCTGGATCCGCTCGTGCAAAGACAGTTCCGGCGATTGGGCGCATCTGCAAGAGTTGATTGGTCGCGGAAAAGAGGTGGGCCTGACGGTCCTCAACGGTGACGAGGGGCTCAACGGCGAGGCCCTCCTGGCCGGGGCTCGGGGCATTGTCCCGGTATGCGCCAACTACGACCCGTGGACCTTCGTGCGGCTCTACGAGGCCGGCTCGCGGGGCGATCGCGAAGAGACGTCCCGCTTGATGACTCGCGCCGGCCAGCTCCGCCAGACCCTGGTCCTCTCGGGCTCATGCTGGTTGGCCGGGACCAAGTACGCCCTGTCCGCCGTCGGAATTGGCTCGGGCAAGCCGGTCTCGCCGTTGGAGCCGGCCGAACCGCCGCAGCGGACGAGTATCGACGCCCTGATCCAGGCCGACCGCGCCGCCGGCAACGTTCTATGCTGAGAAGTCCATCGACGCCGTTCTTTACCGACTCTTGGGAGCGCGAATATGAGCTTGGAGATGTTCGATGCCCAAGTGCCCGACGGCTCGCTGGCCCTCTGGTGGCTCGGCCAGGCGGGATTCGCCTTCAAGACGCCGCAAGGGCGAACGGTGTACGTCGATCCGTATCTCTCCGACGCGGTCGAGCGGCTGCACAGCTTCCGGCGATTGTCGTTGCCGCCGCTGACGCCAGAAGCGGTCCGCGTCGACCTGGTCGTTTTGACTCACGAACACACCGATCATCTGGATCCCGATGCCTTGCCGATCATTGCCCGAAATAATCCCTCGGCCCGGTTCGCCGCCCCGGCCGGATGCGGGCCGGGGCTGGACGAGGCGGGCGTATCTGCCACCGCGCGAGTGACGCTCGAAGCCCAGCAGCGATACGATCTGGGCGGGGTTTACGTCCACACGGCAGCCGCCGACCACGGCGACCTGTCGGCTACCGCGTTGTCGCTGTTGTTGGATTTCGAGGGGATTCGCGTCTTGTGTACCGGCGACACCTCGTTCCGGCCGTTTGCTCTCAAGCCCTTGTACGAGCCTCGGCTGGACGTGCTGTTGCCGTGCATCAATGGCGTCTTCGGCAACATGAGTCCAATCGACGCCGCCATGTTGGCTCAGCAGGCTCGGCCGCGTTTCGCCATTCCTTGCCACTACGGCATGTTCGCCGAGCAGGGCCCCAGCGACCCCGGCGGCTTCCTCCACGCCTGCCGACACTTTTGCCCTGAAACCGAATCGTTCGTGCTCAAGCCCGGCCAGCGTTGGCTCTGCCCGCACCTCTGACCCCTGCCCCCCGGCTCCCCATGCAAGTTGACCTCTCCGGCAAAGTGAGTCTCGTCACCGGCGCGGCCCGCGGCATCGGCCAGGCGATTGCCGATCGCTTGGCGGCCAGCGGCTCGCGGGTGATCTACGCCGACTGCGACGACGCCTCCGCGGTGGCCGCCCAATCTCCCCAAGCGGTTGCCATGAAGATGGACGTCACCGACCGGGCCCAGATCGACGCAACCGTCGGCCGCATCGTCGCCGACTACGGACGCCTCGACCTCCTGGTCAACAACGCCGGCGTCAATACGGCCAGGCACCGCGTCACCATCGACGAGTTTCCCCGCGCCGAATGGGACCGTCTGCTGGCCGTGGACTTGACCGGCCTGTACGAGGTCAGCCAGGCGGCGGCCCGCGTCATGCGGACGCAACGTTCCGGCCGGATCATCAACATCGCCTCGATCGTAGGCCTGGTCCCGCTCCGCCTGCAATGCGCCTTTGCGGCCGCCAAGGCCGGCGTGGTCAACCTGACCAAGGCCATGGCCCTGGAGCTCGGCCCGTTGGGCATCCTGGTCAACGGCATCGCCCCCGGCTCCATCCTCACCGAGGGCACCCGGCAACTGTTTTACGGTCCGGAGGGTCAATTCAAGGACTCGGTTCAGAGAATGCTGGCCCACGTGCCGCTCGGCCGGCCGGGCACGACCGACGAAATCGCCGTGGCCGCCCTGTTTCTGGCCGATCCGGAGAACGCGTACACGCACGGGCATATCCTGACCGTCGACGGCGGCTGGACGGCCGGCTACGCCCGCGAGTTTTGAACCACACGCGCGGGGACTGTCCCGATTTTCGCGGCGCGATGGATCCTCTTGCACCAACTTGCCTGACCGCCGCGAACATGGGACTGTCCCCTTTGCACCTTCACTAAGCCGTTACCAGGAGATCTCCCTCATGAAAATCATTCGCTACCTCGATTCCGACCGTCAGGCCCGCTACGCGGCGCTGCAATTGGACGGCACTGCCCGCCAGATCGCCGGCGACATCTTCGGCGGGTTCTCGGTCATCGACCGGCCGGCAACCGTTGGCAAACTGCTCGCCCCGATCGTGCCTGCTGCTTTCTTCTGCATCGGTCTGAACTATCGGCATCATGCCGCCGAGAGCAAGGCGGCCATTCCCGAGTTTCCGGTGCTGTTCATGAAGAGCCCGGCCGCCGTGCAGAATCCCAACGATCCGATTCTCTTGCCACGGCGCCTGCGAAGCGACGAGGTCGACTACGAGTGCGAGCTGGCGGTGGTCATCGGGCGGACCTGCAAGAATGTCCCGCGCACCAAGGCCTTCGACTACGTTCTCGGCTATACCTGCGCCAACGATGTGAGCGCCCGCGACTGGCAAGGCAAGTGGGGCGGCAGCCAATGGTGCCGCGGCAAGACCTTCGACACCTTCGCCCCGCTTGGCCCCTGCCTGGTCACCCGCGATGAAATCCCGGACCCGAACGCCCTGGCGATCAAGCTGGACATCAACGGCGAAGTTCTGCAGGACTGGAGCACCAGCGACATGATCTTCGACGTCCCGCGGCTCATTGAATTCCTCAGCGGCAGTACGACCCTCCCGCCGGGCACGGTGATCCTGACCGGCACGCCGCACGGCGTAGGCTTCGCCCGCAAGCCACCCCGCTGGCTCCAAGCCGGCGACGTAGTGACCGTAACCATCGAAAAGATCGGCGCGCTCGTGAACCAGGTTGCCGACGAGCCGAGTTGACCTCGATCCTCACACCGAGATGGTAGTTTCGCCGGACCGCCAGTTGCTGATCGTGTCGCCGACCGACCGGAAGAACAGGTCCATAGCAGGGATGCTGCTGCCGTACAAAGTGTCGGCGGCGTTGTCGTTGAAGACCGTGCCGGGCCGGAGGTAGTCGGTGTGGCCGGCCGCGTCAACGACGCCTGTGCTGGTGATCTTGGTGACGCGCGTCGAGTAGCCATCCGAGGAGTTCCACTCGCCCAAGATCGCCAACAGGGCCGCGTCGTGGCTGGTGTCCACGGGAGTGGCCGGAGTGTAGGCAGTGGTGCCGCCGATCAGGATGGCATCGCCCGCGCCGCCGTAAAGCC
>JAJYGU010000125.1 GCA_021784975.1 Planctomycetota bacterium | reverse complement strand
GCGCCAGGCGGCGGGTGGCTCGCTGGCTCGACCTGCGATACCGGACGGGCTTTAGCGAGTGGCTCTCCCACGTCTACTACGTCGAGGACATGGTAGCTTTGCTGAATCTGGTCGATTTTGCCCGTGATGAGGAAATCGCCAAGAAGGCAACCATGGTTCTGGACCTGATGTTGCTCGACATGGCGCTCAGCCATTTTCAGGGGACCTTCGCCAGCACCCACGGGCGAAGCTATTTTCCCGCCAAGACCGACGGGACGATCGAGGGGACGGCGGCGATCTACGGGCTGCAATTCGGCCTAAACTCGTTGACCGGCCCGAACATGGCCGCGGTGGCGCTGGCCCTGAGTCCCAGGTATCGAATGCCGGCGGTGCTTGGGGAGGTGGCCATCCAAACGCCCGAGGAACTGGAGAACCGGCAACGGATGGGACTCCGGCTGGAAGAGGCCGCCCGCTGGGGGCTGGACTGCAATCGGCTGGAAGACGGCATGACCTTCTTGAGTTTCGAGGCTTATGCTCACCCGAGGACCATCGATCTGACGATGCGGATGTTCGACCGCTACCACTGGTGGCAGAACCGCTTCTTTGCCCCGCTTCAACAGAACCGGCCGGTCATCGACATGGCCCGGCGTTGGAAGCTGCTGCCGCTGGTGGCCTGGGCCTTTGAGCGCGACCTGACGCGGAACATGCGGACCGTTACGCCAATCCCTACGTGACCGCGGCATTTCCGGCCGACAAGGTCGAGGTCCGCGCGAACCGCGGCTGGCTGAGGTTGGACTACGGTGCGTTGCAGCGCTCGGCCAGCGATTTCATCGGCGGGCCGCTTGGCAATGCTCGGTAGGTACCCGGTCGGGTCGGGGATTGAGGCCCTGCCCCTGGCCGATCTGCCCGCCTTCCTTCAAGATTCATTCTCGTGTAACCTAAAGCATCGCGCGACGAAGACTCAGGAGTGCACGTTATGATGCAACTTCGCCCGACTCATTGGAGTTTTGTTCTTGCAGCCTGGCTGATCCTTTCGGCCGTGCCCGTCAGGGCGGCATGGGAAGGAAAGGTTGCCGGCGCGCCGGAAGGATGGACCGTTTCATCTCCACGCGACGAAATACGGCCCGCGTTTGCGTTTCGTCCCACTGAAGGCGCCGATGGTCGAGGGGCCTTTGTGATCCACGCGGACGGACGGGAGGGCCTTGATGGCGGCTGGGTCAAGACGTTTTCTGTCCACGGTGGCCGTTATTATCATTTCCGGGCGTTGCGAAAAGTGGAGAACGTGGCCCTGCCGCGGCAGAGCGCGCCGGTCAGGATTATCTGGCTGGACGCAGCCGGCGGTCGGGTGCCGTATGACCAGTGGGTGCCCACTGACTTCATGCACGGCGCTCGGCCGATCGCCGAGCCGGAATACCCAACGGACAAGTCCACTGATGCCTGTGGTTGGACCGAGGTCTCTGACACCTACCGCGCCCCTTCCAAGGCGGCTCGGGCGGTGGTCGAGTTGCGGCTCCGCTGGGCACCGCGCGGCAAGATCGCCTGGAGCGAGGTCCGCCTGAAAGAGACGGCCCCGCTACCGGCGCGAAAGGTGCGCCTGGCCGCGGTCCACTTCTGTCCTCACGGCGGCAAGACGCCCGCCGACAACTGCCGCATGTTCGCCCCGTTGATCGCCGAAGCCAGCCGGCAGAAGGCCGATTTGGTTGTGCTGGGCGAGTGCCTCACCACCCCCGGCAACGGCTACACGATCCAACGGGCCGCTGAGCCGATCCCCGGGCCGTCGAGCGAATACTTCGGCCAGTTGGCCAAGAAGCACAACCTGTACATCGTGGCCGGCTTGTGCGAGCGGGACGGGCATTTGATCTACAACACGGCGGCGCTGCTGGGACCGGACGGCAAGTTGGTGGGCAAGTACCGCAAGGTAACGCTGCCGCGCGATGAGGTTACCGGCGGGGTCATGCCCGGCCACGACTACCCGGTGTTTCAGACCCGCTTCGGCAAAGTGGCGATGATGATTTGCTACGACGGCTTCTTTCCCGAGGTAGCGCGGCACCTGGCCAACCGCGGCGCCGAGGTGATTGCCTGGCCGGTTTGGGGCTGCAATCCCGATTTGGCCAAGGCCCGCGCGGTGGAGAGCCATGTGTACGTGGTCAGCAGCACCTACACCGACTTTTCCAGCCACTGGATGTTGACTGCGGTCTGGGACCACGTCGGCCGCACGATCGCCCTGGCCAAGCAGTGGGGAACGGTGGTGGTGGCGGAAGTGGACCTGAACCAGCGGACCCACTGGGGCAGCCTGGGCGATTTTTGGGCCGAATTGCCGCGCCACCGGCCGCCGTGGGAAGCCGACCCGTAGCGAGCCGCTCAGATCTTTTTTCCGGCCGAAAACGCCCGGCCCAGGAACTCGCCCAGGCCGTAGTAGAAGCGGTTGCCCGGCGAAAAAATGATCGGCTTGACCTTTTCGATCTCGGGAAGTCCGGTGGCCCCCAGCGTGCTCTCTTCGGCCTTCACGTCCTGGATGTGGCCGACGAACTGGGTGTGCAGGCCGAGCTCGACGACGTGCAGCACGCTGCACTCCAACACCAGCGGGAACTCGTCGATATACGGTGCATTGACCAGTTGGCTGCGGATAGGCGTCAGCCCGGTGGCGGCAAACTTGTCAACATCCCGGCCGCTGACCAACCCAAAATAGTCGGCCACCTTGAGCTGGTCCTCCGACGGCACGTTGATGGTGAACGCTTTTTGGGCCATGAGGCTCGCATAGCTGTAGGTTGCCTTCCGCAGCGAGACGGCCACGCACGGCGGGTCGGAGCAACAGATGCCGCCCCAGGCCGCCGTCATCCCGTTCGGTTTGCCGCCGCTGTCGTAGGTGCCCACAATCCAGGTGGGCACCGGATACACCAGCGTTTGTGGTCCAATCGATTTCTTCATGCGGTCCTCCTGGGGTTGGCTGACATTAGCGTCACGCTCCTTTGGGGGCGAACTCTTCGATCGCCTGCGCGGCGAAGGTGGAGTAGGTCAATGCCGGGCCGCCACCCATCAGGATCGCTACGCCCAACACCTCGGCGAGCTCCTCTTGGGTCGCGCCGGCCTCGAAGCACTTCTTGACGTGAATGGCGATGCAATAGTCGCAAGTGGCGCAGACGGCGATGCCCAGGGCCACCAGTTCCTTGACCTTGGTGGTCAGCACGCCATCCTTGAGGGCATCCGGCATGAGCCGCTTGCCAAAGTCGGCGGCCACCTCGGGAATCGCCTTCTGCAATTTCGGCATGTTTGTCTGGAACTCCGCCAGAACCTCTTGGGCGGATTTGGCCATTTTCACACCTCCTTAGGGCTTGCGATCGTGGTTTGGGGAATCTTACGAATTGGCTTAGCCCTGGGCAAACGCGAACCAGACCACGACTGCCGCCAAGGCCAGGCGGTACCAACCAAAGGGGACCAGCGTGTGACGGCTGAGGAAGTGGATGAACGACTTGACCGCCAGCCAGGCGAAGATGAAGGAGACCACGAAGCCGATGGCGAGGATTTGAAAATGGCCGGCGAGGCTGGCGTAGCTATTGTGGAGTTCGAAGATCGTGGCCGCAATCATAATCGGCACGGCGGCGAAAAAGGAGTACTCGGTCGCGGTCTTGCGGTCCACGCCCGAGATCATGCCGCCCAGGATGGTGGAGGCGGCCCGCGACATGCCGGGCCATAGGGACAAACATTGGAACAGGCCGACCGCGAGCGCTTCCCGCCAGGTGAGCGCGTCGACGCCATCGAGCCGCGGCCGCGGCCGCCAGAGTTCCGTCAGCAAGATCCACACCGCCCCGACGGCCAGGGCGGCCGCCACCGTGATCGTCGAAAACAGCTTTTCCTTGATGAAATGATGCGTCAGCAGACCAACGATCGATGCCGGGATCGACGTAATCACCAACAGCCCGATGCCGCGGAGCCCGGAGAAGCCGCGATTGTCCTTCAGTCGCAGCAGTCCGGTGAAGCGGCCGGGATAGGCGGCCACCACCGCCAGGATCGCGCCGAGTTGGATGACAATTTCAAAGGCATCGGCGGCGTCCTTTCCCAGCCGCGCCTCGAAGCCGCTGAAATGGCCGACGAGGATCAAGTGGCCGGTGGAGGAAATAGGCAGGAACTCAGTCAGCCCTTCCACCACGCCCATCAAGGCTGCCCACAGGTTTTCCACGATTGGATTCCCCTCCCCATCCTGGCGCTGGATAGGATAAACAAGATTGACAAGACAGGATGAACAAGATTGACAAGATTTGCCGGGCAGAAACTGGCTCTTGTATCTTGTTCATCTTGTTAATCCTGTCGAAAAACTCTTGATACAAAATAGGAAACTGATCTTCACTAATCTTCGCTGATTCTATCGGTGAGTGTCGCTTAGCGGCCGTCCAGCAACAATTTCCACTTTTGCCAAGGGGACAGTCCCATTTTCGTCGGACGAAAATTGGGACAGTCCCCAACTTGTTCTTGGACGGCCGCTTAGCGAGAATCGGTGCCCCCTGAAACTGTCGGTTTACTCTGGCGCGGCCGCTTGCCGGCTTCCGGCTCCAGCCGCAGCAGGCGGATTTCCAAGGGCTGGAGCGTCAACGCACCGCTGATGCGCTGGCCGCTGAGTACATCTTGCGTCTTGACCTCTTGTCGGGCGCGAGCAAGTGTCACGCTCACCGGCAGGTTGCGATAATTGCACATATTGACCACCAGGCCGGTCGGCGCGTTCGCGCTCCGCCATTCGACGCCCCAGACCGGCCGGCCATCGCCCCCGCGGAGTTGCACTTGAGGGTGCAGGTTCCAGCCGGGCAGCTTCGCCAGGACTTGCTTCCACAGAGCACCGGCTGAGCCGCAGCCTCCTTGAAACGTGATCCTGTCTCCGCGCAGGTCCACCTTCCTCGGGCGATCATATTCGTCGCGGCTAAGCAGTTCGCCCGCTCCAACGAATACCAACCGGCCGGGAGATTTCCGAAGACTAGCCAGGGCGGCATCGGACAAATGGACTACATTCGGCAGGAAGAGAACGGAGCCGTGAGGCAGCAGGCCGTCTTCCAGTTGCCGCTCGGTGAAAAAGCCGATCTTCAGACCGGTGAACGAGAGCGCTGTATAGAGCCTATCCCGGCAATTCACATAATGGCCCTTGTCCCACACCAAGGCCGAGGTGCTCTGCAGCAAGAGCACGTCGGGTCGGGCCTGCTGCAGGGCGGTCACCTCGAACGCGGCACGGTTCAGGTCGCAGTTGACCAGGCCGACCTCGGCGGCGCACAGCGGCCGATGCATGATGCTGGCGTAGGTGTCGGCCTTCGCTTCAAAGCTGCGTTCCCATACCCAGATGGTGGTGGCGCTCTGACCGTGCACCGCGGCTTGCCACAAGGCGGCGCGGATGTGGCTGGGCGGAACATAGCCGATGTTGCGGTCTTCGATGAGGTGGTTCTCGGTGTTGAACACCGGGGCGTCGAGCACCGACCGCTGCAAATCATGTCCCATCGCGTTTTGCAGCCAGCCCTGGGCGAACTCTCCTTCGCCAAAATGGTACAGGTTGACCGCGTCGTTGCCATTGATATCGCTGAAGCGGCCAAACAAATAGGCATCGACCCCGAACTTGACGCCCCCGTCGCTGAGCATCGTCCAGTTCATGGCCTTGGCATGGACGGGCACGTGCGGCGCCACCTCATGGACCGCGTCGGCCAGCAGCTTGTGCCAGCCCGAGAAAAACTCCTGGTTGAAACGGATGAAATCCATCCCCAACACCTTGGCGGGCCGCGGACCGAACGGGTCGGGCAGCGGCACTTCGGACCACGAGGCATAGTGCGAGCCGCACAGCGCATTCAAGGCGCCGATCTGGCCATGCCGCTTCTCGAGCCACGCCTGCCACAGTTTCCTAGCCGGCGCACACGGCTCCTCCAGATTCACCGGCTCGTTGGAAAGGCAGATGCTGTGCAGGGCCGGATGGTCCTTCAACGGGGCAATGGCAGTGGTGATGAAGCGGTGCAACAATTGCTGCCCTTCCTTGGCGTGCAAGCAATACTGCAAGAACCCCTCGCGGTGCTTGCGCAACTGCGGCCACTTGGCCAGCGCCCAATCGGGAAAGTAATGGGGGCTAATCAACAGACAGACCGCCACGCCCGCTCTTTGGGCCCGATCGAGGATGTGCGCCATGGCGTGGATGGGCGCCTGGTCCACGACGCCCTCCTTGGGAAACACGCGGTTGGGCCCGAGCTCAATCTGAATGATGTTGGTCCCGTAATTCGGCCATTTCTCCAGATCGGCCACGACTTGCCCGAAATGCCCGAAACCAGTAAAAAACACCGGTCGCTCCTCGGTCGTCCCGTCAGCCATCCGCGCCGGCGCGAGAAACGAACTGCCTTTCACCACCGGCCGTTGGGCGCCGGTCCAACGTGGAACGGCGGGGAACCGGTAGCGGCCAGCCAACGCCTCGTCAAGCTCTTTGCGCGTGCGGGACGCCATGGCTTCCATGTCGCCGAGTTGCTCGAATGCGCGGCGGACTTCGCCGTGGCGAATGTCTTCGTCGACGTAACCGACGAAGTTCTCCAAGACCGTGAAGGCGACCCGCGGATAGGAAATGTCTTGCCCGCGAGACTTGAGAGTCGCGAGCTCGGCTTTAAGCGAAGGCAACTGCTTCCGCAGGAGACTCAGCCGCTCCAAAGCATTACGGGGCGAGAAGAAGCGGAGGGGGATGACGGCGCGGGCGAGTTCTCGCTCCGCGTCTTTCAGGCAAAGCGCGATCGTGCGCGGCGCATCGGTGGCGGCCCGAGCCTCGCCGCTCACAGATAGCCGCCACGTGCCGGCAGCGAGTTGAAGCGGCTGCCGCAGCGACTGGCCGGAGCTTAATGCGGCCTCCGCGGTGGCGACCAGCGGCCGGGGGTTCGCCAGCAAGAAGGCCAGGCGGAAGGGGCCGTCGCCCGGAGCGGCGCGGTCCGATTCCTCAGCGTCGAGCGAGGCGGCGGCGCTTGATCCCTCGGCCGGATCGAGCGTCGCCTTCTGCCCTTCTTCGAGCTTGAGGTCGTCGATCCAGATACCCGGAGTCGGGGCTTCTACACCGATACGAAGCGTGAAGTCGCAATCCTTCGCCGCGGGGGTGAAGGTTCGCGAGATGCGCCGCCACTGTCCTCCGGTCGGCCGGGCTGTTACGCGAATTTGCCAGTCGTTGCCGCCGATCAGTCTTGTTTGCCCAGGAGAGTCGGATTTGACCCACGCACTCATCGTGTAAGGCTTGCCCTCGACCAGCTTGATCGGATGCGCCAGCCAGAGCATGCCGTAGACGTGCGCGCCGAAGGCGGTGGTGTTGGTAAATCGCAGCGACTGCCGACCGTGATGGGCCACCGTGCGATCCACCGAGCATGTCGCGTCGGTGTTGCGGTGGTCCCAGAGCCAGCCCTGGGGGATTCCGTTGGGCGCCGCCGACTCGAAGCTCGGATTGGCCAGCAAGTTCGTCCCCGGCCGGATGGCCTCGGCCGTGATGCTCTTGAGCTGAATGTGTTCACCGGTCGGTGGCGCTATTGCCCCCGTGGCCGCGCTGGCAAAACCCGCCGCCAACCCCCAGCAGAGACCGTAAGCGAAGACGTGAGAAAGGCGTGATCGTGTCGAAGAGTGGTTGTGCATGGTCGGTTGCCGGATGGCGGGTCTTGGCGAGCTGCCAGGGGACATGAGCCATGCGGACGATGATAGTCCCGGCGGAGCGAAGCGTCAACATGGCTGCGTCGATCGGCATTGGAATCATACCGAAGCTACTAACGCCGCGAGACCGGAGCCACCTTGCACCCCTGCCAGGTGCCGCGGCGGCGAAACTCGGCATTGACCGCCGCGCGAATGGCCGCCTTATTGCGGCACCAAACGGGACCCAGCAGATACTCGGCCGGCGCCTCGCCGCTAATGCGATCGATCACGCAACTGTTCGGCGTCTCCTCCAAAAAATCGACGACGCGGCTAACGTGCTCATGGAACTCGGGGAGCCGCACCTCGCCCGCGCCGACCTGCTCGGCCAGGCGAGTGCCGCGAACGGCGTAGAGGTTGTGGATCTTGACCGAGTGCAGGCGAAACTGAGCCAGTTGCCGGGCGGTGGCCAACATGTCGGCGGCCGATTCGCCCGGCAGACCCAAGATCACGTGCACGCCCACATCGAGGTTCCTGGCAGTGGCCCGGCGGTGGGCATCGCGAAAAGCATCGAAGTGGTGCCCCCGGTTGAGCCGGTCCAAGGTACGATCGTGAATGCTCTGAACGCCGAGATCCACCAGCAGCCACATGCGCCGGGCCAGTTGGGCGAGCATGTCCAAGACCTCGTCGCCTAAGCAATCGGGGCGGGTGCCGATGGCCAGCCCAACTACGGTCGGCTCGTCGGCCGCCTCCTCAAACAAGCCTCGCAGCCGGCTGATCGGGCCGTAGGTATTGGTGGCCGGCTGAAAATAAGCGATGAATCGCTCGGCGGCATGGAGGTCCTGGAGCCGCCGAATGCCGTCGTGCAATTGGATTCGGATGGGAGGCGGCTGCGCAGAAGGGGATGGTCCCCATGCGTCCTTGCCCCGGCGGATTGGGCTGAAACTGGGGATGTCACAGAACGCGCAGCCCGACGTGCCCAGTGTCCCGTCCCGATTCGGACACTGGCAGCCTGCATCCAAGATCAACTTCCAGACCTTGCCACCAAACCGTTTGCGAGACCAGAAGTTGAAGTCGCAATACCGCAGCCCGGCCGATCGCCAGTTGGCCGGCGCGGTCCCCCCCAACTTGTGGTCGATTGACGCCATTGCAGCCCCCAACTACACTGAATCAGGATTCATTCTCTACCTTATTTGCCGGGAGTGCCAGTACAAGAGAGATCGCAATGTATGGGGAGCTAGTTCCGGTAGGGGGAGGAGATCCGATCCCCTTGCTCAAAAAGAACCTGCTGGTGGGACGCCGCGAGAGTTGTGACATCGTGTTGCGGTTCTCGAACGTCTCCGCCCACCATTGCGAGTTGAACGTCGATTCGGGCTACTGGTGCGTCCGGGATTTGCAGAGCCGCAACGGGGTGAAGGTCAACGGCGTGCGGGTGGCTGAGAAGCGCCTCGCCCCGGGCGACATCATCTCGGTGGCCAAGCACAAGTACGAAGTCCGCTATTCGCCGGTCGAGTTGGGTGCGGTCGGCCCCCCTCCGTCCGACTCCGTCGAGGAAGAGATCTTCAGCAAATCGTTGTTGGAGCGGGCCGGTTTGGAGCACCGCCGTCCCAAGACTAGTCCGCCGCCGTCCCCTCGGGATTCAAAGCGATACGTCATCCCCCTCGACGACCTCGACGAGTCTGGAATCAGCTTCGAGCGTCCGTGATAGGATGGCCAAGAAGAAGAAAATCCGCGCGCAGTTTCGCAAGAATCGCAGCAGCCGGGCCCGTCCCACCGACTGGACCCGCCGATTCCAGGAGCACGGTTTTCAAGACGAGGCCCCGATCCAGGGCGAGCGCGTCAGCGGCCGAGGAGAGCTGGCCCGGCGGCGCACGGTTTGCGGCGATCCGGTGGCCGAGGAAGACACACCGGGGCTGGGCATCCATCTGGAGGTCGATGAAAAGACCTGCCGCCGCGGTCGAGTGCTGAGCGTTTTCGGGCTGGCCAGCAGCGTGCAAGAGGACGAAACGGGCTTGGTCTACCAGTGCGCCACCCGGCGGCTGTTGAAGACGCTTTCGACCGACCAACGTCACGTGGTGGCGGCCGGCGACCGGGTGCTGTTTCGGCCGGTGCCGGGCAGTCAGCCGCGGGAAGGGTTCGTCGAACGCGTCGAGCCGCGGCACGGCTGCCTCTGCCGAGCTGTCCGCGGGCGGCAGCAAGTCTTGGTGGCCAATGTCGATCAGTTGGCCATCGTGGCCAGCGCCGCCGAGCCGCGGCTGAAGCCCAATCTGATCGACCGCCTGCTGGTGGCTGCCGAGAAGGGAGGCGTCCGACCGGTCGTCTGCATCAATAAGATCGACCTGGTGGACCCCGCCCGGCTGCAACCCCTGGTGGGCGTTTACAGCCAGATGGGCTACGAAGTCCTCTTGCTCAGTGCCAAGACGGGATTCGGGGTCGATTGTTTTCGTCGTGCCCTGGTGGGGCGCGAGAACGTGGTGGTTGGGCAGAGTGGCGTGGGCAAGTCGTCCTTGTTAAACGCTATCGACCCCTCGCTGCAACTCCGCGTGCAGCCGGTGAGCGAAGAAAATGAGAAGGGCAAGCATACAACTACTACGGCCCAGCTATTCCCCCTGGTTTGCGGCGGATACGCCGTCGATACGCCGGGCATCCGGCAGTTCCAGCTCTGGGACGTGATCGCGGCGGAAGTGGCCGGCTTCTTCCGCGACTTGCGGCCTTACGTTAGTTCCTGCCGCTTCCCGAATTGCACTCATACCCACGAGGACGGCTGCGCGGTCAAAAACGCCGTGGCCGACGGCTGGCTCGACGAACGCCGCTACGAGAGCTATTGTCATCTCTTGGTGGGGGATGCCGAGTAGAGGCCCCGAATGGAATGACGCCAAGGTAGCGGCGGGGACTCCGCCAGATTGTATTTGGTCACTTTGACATGGTTGTCGAGGAGCGGAACCGGCGTTTTGGAGATCAAGGCCATGCGGGCAACTGACGTTATCACAGCCAGGGGCATTGAGGCGGGCGAAGACGCGCTTGTGATCTGGCTGGCCGATCGCGAAGTACGAATACCTTGGGAGCGTTGCTCGCCGGTGCTAGCCGCGGCCACTGCCGAGCAGCGGCGTTGGGCCGATTTGTCGCCCGGCGGCTACGGGATCCACTGGCCACTGCTCGATGAGGACCTTGCCATCGGAGGATTGGTCAGATAGGGGGTTCGGGTGGCGCCCATCCGCCGTAGTTCAATGCCAGGACTGCTCGGTAGCGGATCTGTCCGGTTGCGCGGTTTTGTGAAGTGCTGAAAGCCATGCTTCGACGCATTCTGAGGTTCCTCCGCCGCCCGCGTTCGCCCAAGATTGTCGTCGTGCCGGGTAGGGTCATCAAGCTGGAAAAGGCCGGCGTTCGGCTGGCTTGCGATGCCGAAGTTGAGGGCGCGGCTGTCGAGCCATCGGGGCTCGAGGGCTTAGCGTCTGAAGAACTCACCCGCATCTGCGACGACTACTGGGACTACCTGGCGTGCCGACCGCGCTTTGAGGAGATCAAAGACCTGGTCAAGGAGAGGCAAGCGATAGATGCCGCCATCATGGCAATCGGCAAATTGGGACGCCCGAGCGGGATCGCTGTCTTGCGCGGCGTCTTGTTCTCAACCCAGTGGTACCACGACGGCGATACCAAGTGGGTCGCGGCCGAGGCATTAGGCAAGCTGGCGGGCCAGTCGTTCACGGAAGGAACCGTTCCTGTTCGATCAGCACAAGGATGGCTCTCGCAACACCCGGTTCATAATTGACGCCAGTGCTTGCGCCACGTCAGTTCGTTCGGTGGCCACGTCACCGCCCAGCGGATCTCTGTAAGACGGGATGGGATACGCCCTTGAGGCCCCGTCGTCGCACTATCTTTTTGTGCGGGTAACACGGTTGGCGTTCGGCGTCTTGAATCCAGGTACTACCTGCGCGCCCTCGTGCGAGTATTGCGGCGCTCGACTTTGCCGGCTGGCTTACCGCCACGCACCCACACTGCCCGCGGCGTCGGCCGGTACGCCAGGTGACCAGCCGGCCCAAACGGCGTCGGTTTCGCGCGAAGGTGGTGTAGAAATGGTCGCAGACCTGGCGGAGCACCGGCCAGCCCGTTGGGGCGACGACCCAACCAAGGCCGATGGCCCGATATGCCTCTCGCACTGCCTCCAGGCCGCTGACCACCCGGCCATCCGGAAGCACGCCGTGCAACGCCCGCATGGCTTCTGCCTTGGTCAGGCCATACCGTCCCGGATCAAATGCCGGATCGGAAATGTCCTCGGTCGCCAGCGTGCCGTAATGGTCGCGCCGTCGGAGCCACTCGATTTCACGGCGGCAAAACGGGCACGCCCCGTCGTAAAGCAATTTCACTCGCCACGTCATAATACACGCTCCTCGCGGAACGATCGGCGCCGTTACTTGACGCACACTCTGATAGAATTGTAGCGCGCCCCGCAGCTATGTCACCCCCCAGGGCCCCCCGCCCCCTCTTCGCTTCCCACCCGGCCGACGTAGAATGCTATCAGCAACTCCGTTGGAACTGACCATGTGCACTTCCGGAAACATTATTCTTCGCACCGACAGCTATAAGTTCACCCATTGGAGACAGTATCCGCCCGGCACCGAGCGGGTTTACTCCTATTTCGAGAGCCGCGGCGGGAAGTGGCCGGAGGTGGTCTTTTTCGGGCTGCAATACTACCTCAAAAAGTACCTCGAAGGTCCGGTCGTCAGCCGGCAGTCCATCGACGAGGCCGAAGAGATAGTCAGGCGGCACTTTGGCGGCCGATCGCTGTTCAATCGGACGG
>JAJYGU010000113.1 GCA_021784975.1 Planctomycetota bacterium | reverse complement strand
TTACTGGAAGCGCGGATTGGAGTCGGCCATGATCGCCCATTTCTCGTCGGACATCGTATTGCACGTTGTCACGCCGCTGGTGGCTTCATTATTCGTCTAAAGATTTTGTCTCCCCGTCTTGTCTCCGATGATGTGCTTTACTGCCAGCGGGCGTCGTCCCAAAGGTCCTCCTCGGTCCAGATGACTTTCGTAAGGTCGGTGTCCGTCCAGTCGACGCCCGACACGTTGGCTTGCCGCAAGTCGGCGACCCGCACATCCGCCGCACAAATTCTGGCGTTTTGAAGGCAGGCACGGAACAGACACGTGCCGAACAATTTTGCTTCAGACAGGTTGGCCCACGAGCAGTTGCAGTCGGTCATATCCTCTTCGGAGGACAATCCCGCGGAAGTCCCGTTCACCGCGGGTATAAAGGCGAAGCAATTCATTGCTGGTCATCGTCGCATCCGCCCTCACCCTGCCCTCTCCCGGAGGGAGAGGGGAACCAATTTGCTTCTCTCCCAGAGGGAGAGGGGACGTGATCCTACTTTCTTCGGACGCAGAGTACGCGGGTTTCGCCGAATCTCATTGGCAGCGTAATGGTTGGCCCTTCGCCGAGCGATTTGCCGGTCAGCAGATCGCGCACTTCGCCCGTGAGGCCCGTGTCGACCGTAAGCGGACCGTTCTGAGAGGCGTGGAGCGAGAGGTACGGGCCGTTCGACCAGACGTTGCAGTCGGTCTGGGTTATGAGGTGGACGCCGGCTTTGCGGGCTGCCAGCCGCACGAGGTCCGAGGTCAAAGCGGGCGGGCCGACAAACAGCGAAAGGCCGTTGTTGGTTTGTCTTAGGGCCACTGCTGGCGAGCCGTCAGAGTAGGTCGCCAAGGTTTCGTCGGGCGTTGCATCGGCGGCGGCAAAGAGCGGCCGGATCGCTTGCCGACTTCCGAACGCCTCGTGCAGCCCGAGTTTCCGACCGGCCGCTGTCGGCTCGGCCCAGGCGTGCACGCCCGTGAGCTGCTTCATGCGAAAGCCGGTCAACTGGCGCATGGCGTCGAGCGAGGTCCCGTGATCCTCCTGGTAGCCTGGCGCGTAGCACCAGATGCGGAGCTTGCCGCGGGTGGCATCGAGGAGTTTTTGGCGTTCGGCCGGCTCCAACCGCCACGCACTTAAGAAGACGTACATCTTGGCGTGGACCCGGCCGGCAGCCACGTCGTCTTGCAGATATTGGCCATAGGGAGCGCCCGAGCGGCCCAAGGGGCGGCGGACCTCGTAAATCAGCGGCAGTGTGGCCGCTCGCCCTTCGGCCGCCACCCGAATCATGCTCGCCTCGTCGATCACCGCCGCCACCTCCGGCCGGAAGGGTCGCGGGTTCTTTAACAGCGGCTCGTCCAGGGCCTTGAGCCGGGCCATCTCGGCCCATATCCGCGGATCGTTGAACCAGCCTTCGGCAGGCAGGTCCATCCACCAGGTGCCGAAGTTCCGCAGGGCGCATTGGGCGGTGTTGCGGAGCAACTCCTGGTTGGTCTCTTGAATGGTGCGGACCACGTTGTAGCCGGCCTTGGGGCCGGCCAGATAGGTCCGCGTATCGTCTTCGTCGAGCCACATTTTTCCGGCCAGGGCAACGCTCTCGGCGGCGCTCATCGCCGGCGCGCTTTGCCCCAAACCGCGATCGAAGTAGGAAATCGGCGAGCAGAGGACGTCGATATCCGGGCAATTCAAGACGCGACGCAACGCATAATGCCCGGAAGTGGCCGGGGCGTTGGCCACCGCCCCGAACTCGAACAGATAACCGTAGAAGAAGACCACCAGCCGGCGGCCGCGCGAGGCCTGCCGCACCGTGTGGGCGAAATGACAGACGCAATCGGCCATCGCCTCCTGCTGGAACTGGGCAAAGTCGATCAGGCTCCGCTCGGCCTTCGGATCGCGGAGCACGCCGGCCGGGGCGGCCCGACGCGCGGCCGGCGCGGGCACGGCCACTGTGTCGCGGCATAGCTGTGTCGTAAGGGGACAGGCACATTTTTCGGTCCTCGACGGACCGAAAAATGAGCCAGTCCCCGGCCTGTCGACGGTCATGTCGCGGCTTACGTGCGGATTACGCCAGGCGGCTCGCAATGCGGCATCGCTACGATAATAGTTCTTGATCCAAGCCCGCCATGCCGCCAGGCTCGCCTTCGAGTAGCCGTTGAGCGGCCGCTCCCAAGTGCCTTCATAAAACCACTCGCCGGTGTTTTGGCCGCAAGGATGATAGCCGGCCATGTGTGGGCCAAAGCTCTTTTCGAGATGGGCGACGAAGGCGGCCAGGCGCTCGGCGGCGTCGCGGCGATAGGCGGGCGAGGCCACCACCGCCAGCCGCCGGTGATGCCCAGGCTGGTCCCAGACCATCAGGTCGTCGGGATGTTCGGTCAACCACCAGCCGGGTGGCTCCATGTCGAAGCGGGGCAAGAGCAGGGCCCGCGGATTGGCTTCGAGGACCATGCGGCAGGTGCCGTCCACCGCCGACCAGTCGGCCGCCTCACCGGGCTTCGGCCAAGGCATGCCCAAGCCGAACGTCACCAAATCCACGCCCGCCGCGGCCGCCAGCTTGATCTGCGACTGGAAGGCGTTGGGCGGCCCGCCAAGAAACTGGTACTGAGCCCCAGGCCGATAGAAGGCGACCTTCACCTGGTCGCGGGCCGGCCGAGAGCGGGCCCAAAAGGAAACGCGATAGTGATGCCCTTTGCGGAGCGTCAGGTCGGCGTTGTGGTAGATATGGAAGTCGGGCCATTGGCCGTTGGGCGGGCTCTTGAGGACAACATGCAGAGCGGCCGAGCCGTGGCGGCCCTTGCCCGGTTCGACCGTCACGGCGCCCGCGGTGTTGGCGGCTCCCGGCGGCCAGAGGTGCCAGCTTTTCTGAAAGTCGTGCATGCCGCCTTCAAAGGTGGCGGTAGGGAACACCTCACGCCCGGTATTGCTATCGACACAGCGAATGTCGTCCAAAAAGACGTCGCCCGGTGAGTCGCCGAAACGAAAGTGCATGGTGGCCCGCGCCGGCTCGTCGTCTGGGGCGGTGAAGGTGAAGGTCACGATCTGCTCGGTCGTCTTCAACGACAGCGCAGCGGCCCCGGGAAGCCCAAAAAACAGTCGAGCGCGAACCGGCTTGCCGTCGATCACGATCCGCGGCGCTCCCGACGAGGCATCGACCCGGACGCTCTCAACGGCCGCGGCCGGGCCGGCCGCCAACATCAATACCGCCAGAGCGGCGATCCTGGCGACTGTCTTCTCGTGCGTCATGCGATTTTGCGTTTTGCATTTTTCACTTTGCATTCTTCCCCCCTATCTCATTCCCGCTTGCTTGAGGGCCTTGATCTCGTCGTGCGTCAGGCGGCGCGAGGCGCCGGGCGGCAAGTCGCCCAATCGCACCGGGCCCACGGCAATGCGGGTCAGCCGCAGCACCTTGTGGCCCACCCGCGCCAGGATGCGGCGAATCTCGCGGTTCTTGCCCTCGCGAAGCACCATCTCCAAGAGCGTGCTTCCCGTGTGACGCGATTTGACCGCCACGCGTTCGGCCCGTGCAACGCCCTCGGCCAGGTGTACGCCGCGACGAAGCTGGTCGAGGACTTCGCGGCTCGGGCTGCCGGCCACGATCACCCGATACGTCTTCGCCACCCCGTAGCGCGGATGGGTCAAACGGTTGGCCAGTTCCCCGTCGTTCGTGACCAGGATCAGGCCCTCGCTATGCAGATCGAGCCGACCGATGGCAAACAGCCGCTCGTGCCGAGATGGAACCAGATCGACGACCCGCGGCCGGCCGGAGGGGTCGCGGCTGGTCGAGACCACGCCCGACGGCTTGTTCACGGCGTAATAGGCCAGCTTGGGCCGCCGCAGGGGAACACCGTCCACGCGGACTTCTTGCTGTTCGGGATCGACCCGCGTGCCCAGTTCGGTCACGATGCGGCGGTCGATCTCCACGCGACCGGCGGTGATCAGCTCTTCGCACTGCCGCCGGCTGCCCAGGCCGGCCGCCGCCAAGACTTTTTGCAGTCGCTGAAATCCGCCGGACGCGGCAGCAGGTTTGACCGGCACGGTCGGATGTTTTCGATGATGTGGCGGGCGCATGGGGGACTGCGGTATTGGATTCATCTGCCGCACTGCCAGTCGCCCAAGTACCAGCGGCCGCGCTGGAGCTCGGGGAGCGGCTTGTCGTAATCGGGCGGGCGTGTTCCCTCGCTTATGGGACCTAGGTCTAGCTCTGGATAGGGGTCGTAGCGTATCGCCCGTGCTTGTTGGGCTTGCACCGACCCAGGATGCGCCAAATCAGGCCAGGCCGTAGTCTGACAGCCCGCAGAACAGGCCGCAAGAACCAACGGCCAGGTTAGCCTGTAGATAAGCGTGCCTCGCGTCACGGCGATCGCTCCTTGCCCCGGCCCCTGTACGGCTTTTCTGCCCAGCGGCGGCTCCAAGGGGGCCAGTGCCATTTTGCTGGCGTCCTGCCATAAGAACAGGATCACTACTCCCCGCTGACGGTCGCTGGGTGGTGGGCCGCGAATTATACACAGTTGGCCCTCTTCGCGGAAGATGAGTCGATTTGGTGTTATCGCCGCCCCGGCAGCGGCTATAATGACCGATAATGTTGGTTGGCTAAGGTTTCAACCTCTCGGGCCCTTCGTTTATGCGGCAAAGCGAATTGCTACGTGCCACCGATCGGCGGACGGCGGCGAAACACTCGTCAGCCTCCCGGGTCGCCTCACGGCGCCGGCTGGCTCGCCGGGCGATGGTGCTGGCAGCAGCGGTTGCTGCGGGTGTCTTTGGCGGGGTGGCCTGGGTCTTCCTCGGCGGTCACGGCCGGTCGGCCACCGCCCAGGCGGCCGTTTCGCGGCTCACCCTGGAGGACATTCCCTTCAACGGCAGCCGGGCTTACGAGTCGTTGAAGCAGCTCTGCGCGATCGGGCCCCGTCCGAGCGGCTCGCCCGGCATGGAGACGCAGCGGAAATTGCTGGTCGAGCACTTTCAGAAGCTCGGCGGCCAGGTGGAGCTGCAACGCTTTCGCGTGAAGCACCCCGAGGAAGACTCCACCGTACACATGGCCAATATCGTGGTGCATTGGGATCCGGCGAAGGCCAGCCGCATCTTGCTTTGCGGGCATTACGACACGTTGCCCTTCCCCTTGGAAGACGCGGAAAACCCGCGCGGCCGCTTCATCGGCGCCAACGACAACGCCAGCGGCGTTGCCCTGTTGATGGAATTGGCCCATGACCTCCCGGCCTTGCACTGCCGGTACGGCATCGATTTTCTCCTGCTCGACGGCGAAGAATACATCTTCAACTATCACGAGCCGTTCTTTCTCGGGTCGCAATACTTTGCCGAACAGTACGTCCGCAATCCGCAGCCCTACCATTACCGCTGGGGCATCCTGCTCGACATGATAGGCGCCGGCGATCTGCAAATCTACGAGGAACGCAATAGCCTGAGATGGCGCGACACGCGGCCGTTGGTCGCGAGCATTTGGGCCACTGCCGCCCGGCTCGGGGTCCGTGAGTTCGTCGCTAAGCCCAAGCGCGAGATCCGTGACGATCATTTGATGCTCCACGAGGTCGGCCACATCCCGTGCATCGACATCATCGATTTCGACTATCCGCCCTGGCATACCCAGGGCGACCTGCCGGCGCGCTGCTCGCCGCTGAGTCTGGCGAAAGTGGGCTGGGTGTTGGAAGAGTGGCTCAAGACGGTCAAGTGACACAAGGTAAAGCATGGACCAAGGCTTGCTGGCCATCGTATCGGCGCTGTTTCTGCTGGTAGCCGTCGGCCTGCTGATGTCGCACATGCGGGCCTGGCGGGCCTACCAGCGCGAGGACCTCGACGCCGAGGAGCTTGACTATCGCCGCCGCCAATATCGCCGCCGCATGCAGACCAGCGCGATCCTGGGCGGGCTGGCGATTGCCATGTATGTGGGCGGCACCCTGTTGACGTTCCGGCTGACCTCGCCGATGTTCACTCTGCTCTTCTGGGGCATCTTCTTGCTGGTCTTGATCTGGGTGGCGGTGCTGGCGGCCGCCGATATGGTGGCCACCCGGCGACATTTCAACCGGGTGCGGTCGGAAACCCTGGTGGAACGGGCCGTGCTGCAAGCCGAGCTCCGCCGTCTGCAAGCTGCCCGCGACAGCGGCAAGTCGGCCCAGATCCCCGGCAGCAACGGTCGTGGCAACGGCAACGGGAGCGGCAACGGCCGGGAAGAGCGGGATTGACGCTCGAAACCCTCTCCCCCGGGAGCGAACCAAATTGGTCCTCCGCTCCCTATGGCAGACGGCAGGGTGAGGGGAAAGAGAGCCCAGGCGGAGTTCGGAACCGAGCCCGCGGTTGCTCGCAAAAAGAGAGCGCACCGTCTCGGAAGCAAGCCGAATCGGCGCTCGCTACGCCATCCACGATTGCGGCCGCGGCCTTGCGAAACCGGGTGGTGTCGGGTAAACCTATCTCTACCATGCCGCACCTCCCGCCCGTCAGCCGCTTCCTTTCCAACAATGGAGTGCGAATCTACCGCATCGGCTGCCGGGTGTTCGAGACGCTTTCGGCCCGGGTCTATTTGCTGCTGGGGGCGGGGCCGGCCACGCTGGTGGATACCGGCAGCGGCCTGGAGGCTTGCAACCGCGACATCCTGGCCGGCCTGGAGGCCGTCCGCCACGAGTTCGGCGAGCCGATCTCGGTTGCCGACGTGCGGAGAATTCTGGTCAGTCACGGGCACATCGACCACGTCGGCGGTCTGCCCCGCTTCTGCCGCGAGGGCCGCGTCGAGGTGCTGATGCACGCCTTGGACTGCTCGGTGGTCACGGCCCCCGAGGAACACCTGGCGGTGGCTAAGGCCCGGCTGAGGGTTTTCTTGAACCACGCCGGCGAAGAGCCGGCGCACCGGGAAGCGCTCATTACCACTTCGTTCGCGCTGCGAAGGCCCATCGAGGCAATGGCAGTTACCACCCGCCTGAATGACGGCGACGAGTTGGATGGCATGCGGATTTTGCACACGCCGGGCCATTCGCCGGGCCAGGTGTGCGTGGCCGTGGGGAACGTGCTGCTCTCGGCCGACCATATCCTGGCCCGCACCGTTCCCCAGCAGTGGCCGGAAAGCATCACGCCCTATCACGGCCTGGGGCACTACCTCGATTCGCTCGACAAGATCCAAGGCATCCCGGGTCTGGAGTTGACGCTGCCGGCCCACGAGCAAATCATCCAGGACGTGTACGCCCGAATCCACACCATTCGGGCCGCCCACCTGCGGCGGCTGGACCGCCTGCTGGCGACGCTTCGCCGCGCGGACCGCCCGCTGTCGCTGAGCGAAATCACTGCGCAACTCTATCCCGATGTGACCGGCATTCGGGCCGCCCTGGCGATTACCGACGTTGGCGCGCGGGTGGAATACCTGCACCAGCGCGGCCGCCTCCAGGTAGTCAATCTGGACGAGATTCAGGCCCAGGACCAGCCGGTTTACCGGTACGCGGTTGTCTGAGCAACTGCTGACCGTTGCCCCGTGAGCGTTCATCCGAACGGGCTCGGAGCGTTCTTGCGTTACATCAGCGAAGAGTTCTCGCCTGTTGGGGGAGAGTCGGTCGATGAGTGTTTTGTCCCTCTGCTGAGGGGAGCTTGGGTTGGCGGGTCGCCAGGAACACGGGGGCGCCGGCGCATAACACTACCCTTGTTCCGCAAAGGTTTCGATGTTAAATCTATCATGGCTCATGGTCATGCTGCTGCCGATCTGCGCTGCGCTCCACTTTGCGTTCTCCACGGCATCTCTCAATTACGGAAGGAGACTCCCATGTCCGATCCATCCCAACGCGCGGTGTGCGCCATCTGCGGCCTGACCTTGCCGGCCGGCCAGGAGGAGTGTGGCGCGTGCGGCATTTCCGGCGCGTGGCAGGAGCTGATCCGTGCCCTGGATTTCGCCCGCGACCGCTTCATGCAGTGGGTGAAGGGCCGATTAATCGGCCTGGAGCCAGCCGAAGCGATTGGTCAGCATTTCAAACAGCAGCGCAAGGACATGGTGGAACTGGCCCGCGGGCAGCGTCCCGTCCCGGCAGCGACACCACCCTTCCTGGCCGAGAGGTGCTGGAGTTGCCGGGGGCGTCTGGGGACTGGGCAGAGTTACTGCACGGCCTGCGGCGCGCCCATCGACCACCCCCTCGCCCAAGACCTGCGCCGTTGGATTTTCACTTGTCACCTCATCAAGGCGCATTGCGATGCGGGGCGTCTGCCGCTGGCCCAGGCGCACGCCTGCATGAATGACGCCAAATCGCGGATCGCCGCCTTGCGAACCAGGTTGGAAAAGGATCGGCTGCGGCCGGCGGTCGTGGTGGCGGAGGCGGTCGCCGAACCGCGCCTCGCGCCCTCAGCGGCCGCCGCGGCAAACACCACCGCGCAGGCAGCTACCAGACAAACGGCCGCCGCGCAGACCACCGGGCAGCAGCGTCGGCCGCTGGTCAAGCCCTCCGGCCCGCGCCGCTCGTTCTGGGAGATCCTACTCGACCCGCGGACGATCCAGTGGCTGCTGGGACTGGGCGGAGGGCTGCTGGTCCTGGGTTTGATCATCTGGCTGGCGGCTTTGGGCTTTTTCAGGAATGCCGTGGTGGTCGCCCTGGCTTTGGGGGCCGGGAATCTCGCTCTGTTGCTAGGCGGCTGGGCCATCATTCGCTTTTCACGGTATCACACTGCCGGACGGGCGATCACTCTGTTAGCCTGCCTGGTGATGCCCCTGAATCTCTGGTTCTACCACGTCCACGGACTGATCACCCTCGCCGGCCACTTGTGGGCAGCGGCGCTAGTTTGCTGCGTCTTCTACTTCGCCTCCGCGCTGTTGCTCCGCGACCATGTGTTCGTGTACGTCCTCAATGGCGGCATTGCTCTGACCGGCTTGCTGATGTTGGCGGCCAGCGGCAGGTTTTGGGAGATCGCCTCGCCCGCCCTGCTGCTGGTGATCTTGGGTCTAATGTCGATCCACCTGGAGCGGGCGTTCCCGGCGGGCGAAGGGCCCTTTTCGCGAGGCCGCTTTGGCATGGCCTTCTTCCGCTCGGGGCAGGCCCTGTTGGCGGCCGGCTTGCTGCTGGTGTTGGGGGCCCAAATTGCCGGCGACTGGCTCTACCGGCCGCTGTTTGAGCCGCTCTATGATCGCTGGAATCTAGGGCCGCCCAGCATCGTCGCCGAACGCTGGGGACAGTACCTCGCCTTGGCCCTGGTTCTCCTGGGGGCTTACGCCTGTTTCTACTCCGACATTGTGGTGCGGCGGCTGGGCGTGTACATCTATTTGGGGGTGTTCAGTCTGCTCTGGGCCGAAGTCCTAGCCTTGGAATTGATAACGCTGCGGATTACGTCGGAAGTGGTAATCCTGGCCTTCGCCTTGACTGCCCTGGCGGCCAATCTGCTGCAAGTGAGGCTATTCCCTTGGCGGGCTTCCCAGTCCGACGAGCAGCCGCCGGCTGGAAAGCCCGCCCCAGGCTGGTCGCTAGTTCGGGCCGGACAGCCGCTGGGCCTGTTCCTCAGCACGGTTCCGGTGCTGTTGGGGTTGGTGCTCCACTTGCGGGCGACCTTGGAACCGCTGAATGAATTGTGGCCTCAGCCGGGAGGCGAGCGCTACACGGTTACCTGGCTATACGTAATCGCCATGTTGGTGACCGCGGCGTCATGCCGACTGGGCGCGCATCTCTACCGTCGCACCGTCCCCTGGTTGTCGGCCACGTATTTCTTTGGCACCGCGGCGTCCACGTTGATGGGATTGGCCGGGCTGTTGGCCGTGGTGGGCGTGAGGAGCTGGGATGAAATGGCCCCGCTGATGATGCTCGTCCCGATCGTTTACGTGATCGCTGCCCGCTTGTATCGCGGTCACACCCAAGAGAATCCGCTGGTGTGGGCGGCCCAGGCGGCCACCGGGGTGATGGTGGTGGCGGTCTTGGCGGCGGCCATGCACTGGACGCCGGAACACGTCATCGAGCCCGCCAGCGGCCAGCGGCTGAATCTCCTGCTGGCCGCCTTCTTTGCCGAAGCCGCGGTGTTCTATGCCCTGGCCGCCGCCTTTCGCCAGCAAGGCGTCAATCTCTACCTGGGCACGGCCATGGCCTGCGGAGCGGTGTGGCAACTGCTGCAGTATCACCGGGTGGACGCCGAATACTACACCCTTTTCTTTGCCCTGCTCGGCCTTTTGCTGCTGGTCTGCTATCGGTTGGCCATGCTGGAGTGGACCGGCCTGGTGAAGGCGGCTTTTCACTGCGCTAACGCCTTGATGTCGCTCTCCTTTCTGGCGGCGGCCTTGATTACACTGAGCCGTCTGGCCACCCAACTGGCCGCCCTCCACTGGTCCACCGTGTTCTTGCTCTTGGCCTTGACGCTAATGAGTCTGCTGGCGGCCTGGTTGGTCCAAGACGCCGCCTGGCGGCGGTGGTATGTGGTGATGGCCATCACCGAAATCGGCTTGACCTTGCTCACCCTCAACGTGCTGAGCCATCTCAGCCTGTGGGATAAGTTGGAAATCTTCAGCGTGCTGATCGGCACGGCCTTGCTGGCGATCGGCCACGCCGGCTGGTATCGGGAGCAGGAGCAGCAGAGCGACCTGGTGAGCTTCAGCCTGGCGGCAGGAAGCCTGCTGGTGGGATTGCCGCTGACGGTCGCCGTGCTGATCCATCGCGGTCATGCCACGCCGGAGTTCTCCACCCTCAACGAGCTCGGCATGTTGGCCGCCGGGATCATCCTGCTGGGGAGCGGCTTTGCCTTCCAACTCCGGGCGACTACCATCAGCGGGGCGAGCCTGCTGCTGGTCTACCTGCTCTCGTTGGTGCTGTATATCAACATGTTGGAAAATGTGCAAACCGCCGCCATTTGGATGATGATCGGCGGAGCGTCCATTTTCGCCGCCGCCATCTTTTTGAGCATCTACCGTGATCGGCTGCTCACCTTGCCGGAAAGGGTCCATCGCCGCGAAGGCGTTTTCCGAGTGCTGAGTTGGCGATAACATGGGGCGCGGGCGGCGGCTGGGGACTGGCCCGGTTTTCGTTGCCTTCGACACACCACGCCTAGAAACCGTTGCCGAAAACGGCGCCTGTCCCCTTCGTCGGCCCCTTCGTCTTGGGCGTTTGCGTTATTTGCACTTCACTGGTAGACTAACCATTGAAGAAGGTGTTCGGGGGAGGCGTACCCCGTACTACGGGCTTGGGCAATGGTAGTCAGCACCGTCGATCAATTCTGTGCGCTGCTCGAGAAGAGCAAGCTGCTCGATACGGACCGGTGGGCGCAGGCCCGCGAGTTGGCCGCCCAGAGCGGCGACGCCACCGCTGCCGCCAAAACCCTGGCCCGAAAGGGGCTCATCTCCCGCTGGCAGGCGGCCCAGTTGCTGTTGGGCCGCAGTACCTTCACCTTGGGCAAGTATCGGCTGATCCAAATGCTCGGCCGCGGCGGCATGGGGAGCGTGTGCCTGGCCGAGCACGTGACCATGAACCGCCGGGTGGCTCTGAAGATCGTTTCGCGGAAAGTGAGCAAGGACCCCGCCTCGCTGGAACGCTTCTTTGCCGAGGCCCGCGCGGCCGCCGCCCTCGACCATCCCAACATCGTCCAGGCCTACAACGTCGACAACGAGGCCGACCGCTACTACCTGGTCATGGAGTACGTCGAGGGCATGGACTTGCAGCGGCTGGTGGAAGTGGAGGGGCGGCTGGACTGCGAACGGGCGGTGGATTACATCCGCCAGGCAGCCGACGGGCTGGAGCACGCCCATCAGCGGAACATGGTTCACTGCGACATCAAACCGTCGAATCTGCTCATCAATCCCCAAGGCGTGGTCAAAATCCTCGACATGGGGCTGGCCCGGCTCACCGACGACGACAACTCGGCCGGCGGCGAACAAGACGAACGCATACTGGGCTCGGTTGACTATCTGGCCCCCGAGCAAGCCTTGGGCAGCCCCAAGCTGGACGGCCGGGCCGACATCTATGCCCTGGGCTGTACCTTCTACTTCCTATTGACCGGCCACCCGCCCTTCCCGCAAGGCACGCTGCACGAGAAGATCATCAAACACCAGACCCAACCGCCGGCCAGCATCCGCGCCGAGCGCCCCGAGGTGCCCGGCGAATTGGCCGCCTTCTGCGCCAAGATGATGGCCAAGGAGCCGGCCGACCGCTACCAGACGGCCGGCGAGGTGAGCCGGCAATTGGCCGAGTGGCGGCCGGCCGCCGCCAAGCTGCTGCGGGCGGTTCCTCTCCCCCGCGCCGAGCCGGTCGACGATACCGCCAGCGAAGCCATTTTCGACGCCGAGTTCGAGAAAGAGGCGAAGCGAAGCTTTCCTGACCTGTTGCCGGGTGGGCCGCCGGCGAGCTTGGACGCCCAGTTGGCCAGCCTGACCAGCTCCAATCCCAACCTGGCCACCTTGGACACCAACCTCGTTCTCGGGTCGCGCAGCCAGCCGAGTTCCAAGCAAGGGCTGCTCGGGTTATCGGCCACCTGGCGGCGGGCGCTGGTGGCGGCGTCGGCGGGCCTGACGGCGGTCGTGGTGG
>JAJYGU010000378.1 GCA_021784975.1 Planctomycetota bacterium | reverse complement strand
GCCAGTAGCCGGATCGATCACCGGCCGCTGGATATCTTCAAAGTAGATGTCGCCGGCCTGCAGGCGATAGCTCGGCTCGCCCAGGCGGCTGGAGGTGAGAAAGCCGTTGTGGGCGAAGTAGTGGTCCTGGCCGGTCTGCTGGACGATCTCGGCGTGCAGGCGGAGCAAACCCTGAAAGCTGCGGACCGGAGTAAAGACGTCGGCATTCAGAATGGTGCCCAGATGATTCGGTACGTCGTAGTACATCCGGTCGGCATTAATCACCCGCTCTCCCTGCCGGAAGATGATGTTGCCCTCCATGTAGAACTCCAGCGGCGTCCGCTCGTCCTGCCGGGTGCCGCGATATAAGTCGGGCTGTTGGGTAGCCGTGGTCCAAATCACCAGCCGATCGGCCGAGATATCCAGCGTGCCCAACGGGCCGACGCCGGGCACGGCTAGCCCGTCCACCAACACGTTCACCCCAGAATCGATCACTGCGATCCACTCGTGACCGGTAGGGTCGGAAAACCATTGGAACTGCACGGGCACATCGCTGCGGGAAAACACGCGGATGCGGCGTAGCCCACCGGCCGGCGCGGACTGGGAGGGGCCCGCCGGCTTGATCTTTGCCGTGGGCGGCGCGGGCGGTGCGGGCCGCGGAACGTTCACCGTGTTCTGGGGAAGCAACGGAAGCGGCGGCAGGGGCGCCGGCGCCGGCGAGGCTCCGCGGCCCGCGGCACCCGCTGCTGCGGGACCGGCCAAGGTTGCATACTGAGCGGCCTCGACCCGGCTGTGCCACGGCTCGGGGGTGTCCGCCGGCTTGCGGTGATCCAGGGCCCGCCAGTAGACCGGCGGGAGGACGTTCGGCTTGCCAGCCACGGCAGCGGCCCGAACCTGTACCGCTCCGGCGCTGGACAAGCGGCCCAGCCAATCGGACGCTCGCAACGACGCGGCGCCGGCTCGACGACCTGCGACCACCTGAACGTTGCCCTCGAAATAGGCGATCACCCGGTTGGGCCGACGTTCGAAGACACTCGCCCGATCGATCCACAGCACCGCCTCACGGCTTCGCACGTAACCTTGGCCCTGCTGCAGCAGGCATCCGCCGCTGAGCAGCCAGACTTCGTACGCCCCTTGTTGCCACTGGTTGGCCGCCTGAGCAGTGACGACAATTGGGGCAGCGACGTCGAACTCCGGCATCGCGACCTGGGCGCGGGCAGAAGAGGCGAAGGCGAAGAGAACCGCCAGAAGAAGAACGGATTGAAAGACGAAAACTACGGATTGAAAATTGAAAATTGAAAATTGAAAATTGGCAGAGGTTGGGCTGCCACGCCCTCGTACGCATTTTGCAATTTTCAATTTCCAATTTTCAATTTCCAATTTGCGCTTCGTATTTTCCGTCGCCCGGCGCGCGGTCTCTCCGCAGGCGCGCGGCTTAGGCGCGGCGCAGCCAAGGCCGATCGGTAACTTGCCGGTCCGTTTCAGAAAAGTGGCATCCTTGCTCGACCCGGCCGACGACCCAGGCTCGGTCGGAGTCCAAAACGCAACACGAAGAGACCAAAGCGCTTAGGCACCTTGGGCCTCCTATTTTGGGCGGGCAGATTATAAAGTAGCGGAGTTGCCGGATCAAGGCGGGTTCGGAGAGAGGCCGATAATCGTAACTTCTTGGCGGCCAAGACGTTATTCAACACGTCTCCCGAGCGCCTGGTAGTCTTCTTGCTCCCGATGTGGTAAGATGGGCGATCCGCGTCGCGAGTTCCCTTCCTCCCAATTTCCGCTCGAAAGGACCACTGCCCATGAGCCACTCTCCGACCCGACGTGAATTCCTGCAAGCCTCCAGCGGCCTGTTGGCTGGAATTGGCATGACCTCGTTGCTGCCCGCGGTTGCCAAGGCGAACGCCGGACGGCGGCTGACGGTCAGTTGCCGCGACGCGAATCTTCCTCGCCACGGCTTTGAAGACTGCTGGGCGGCCTTGAAGCACATCGGGGCGGAGGGGGTGGAAGTGGCAGTCGGCGAAGATCTTTCCTTCGCCGGCATGCACCATCCGGCCAAGAAGTACTCGGCCGCTTCGGCGGCAGGCATCGAGGAGTTCAAGGCCGATGCGGCCGCCGCCGGGATGCGAGCGACGGCCTTGTTGTTGGCCAATAACTTTGCCCAGCGGCCGGAGTTCGAGATCAAGTGGTGCGCCAAGGCCGCCCGGGTCGCCCAGGCCCTAGGCGCCAAGGCCATCCGCATCGACGCGGCCCCGCCTCGGCGGATGCCCACCGACAAGTTCCTCGATCTGGCCGTAACGACCCTCAAGAAGATCATCGCCAAGACCGAGTCCACCGGCGTCGCCTTCGGCGTGGAGAACCACGGATTGGCCAACAACCCTGATTTTCTCAAGCCCTTGATTGATCGCGTGGGCTCGCCGCGTTTCGGGCTGACGCTCGACACCGGCAATTTCTACTGGTACGGCTTTCCGCGGTTGAGGCTCTACGAGTTGTACGATCTGTTCGCCCCCCACGTCGTGCATACGCATTGCAAGAGCATCAGATATCCGGCCGACAAGCGCAACGTGCGGCGGCCGATTGGTTGGGAGTATGAGAAATACACCTGCCCGATCTACGAGGGCGACATCGACTTCACCCGCGTGGTGGCCATTCTGAACAAGGTCGGCTATGCCAACGACCTGTGCATCGAAGACGAGTCGCTGGGGCACTTCAAGGAAGCGGAACGCCCGGAAGTGCTGAAGAAGGAAATCGAGTATCTGAAGGGATTGCGCTAGCCCGGACGCTCACCACCAGCCCAGCAGCCTTCCCAACCGGTGGCCGAAGACGATCGAGCCTACCACGGCGGCGCCGAGCGAGGCGACGAGCACGGCGGCGCTGCCGATGTCCAGCGAATTGCCCAAGTGCGGATAGCTCTCGTGGGTGATCGCCTTGGCCATCGACTCCAATGCGCTATTGAACAGCTCGGCCACGAGCACCCCGGCGATGCACAGAAGCAACAGGCACCATTCGAGCAGACCGACCCGCAACAGGGCGGCGGTGAGGATCACTGCGGCGGCCACGGCGAAATGCACCAGAAAACTCCGCTGGCCGCGCACGCCCGCCTTGAGTCCCCGGAAGGCGTCGCCGAACTTGCCCTTCCAGGAACGTTCCGGCGAGAGCGGATCGGGGTTCATGCCCCGCCCTCGGCCAGCAGCGGCGGCCGGCCGATGCTGTAATAGGTGAAACCATAGCGTTCCATCCGCAGCGGATCGTAGATGTTGCGGCCGTCGAAGATGATCGGCCGTCGCATCAGCCGCCGCATCTCGTCGAAATCGGGGTGGACGAACTGCTTCCATTCCGTGCAGATGGCCAGGGCGTCAACTCCCAGCAAGGCGTCGTCGCGCTTCTGACAGTAGACCAGGCGGTTGCCGTACACCCCGCGGACATTCTCGATCGCCTCGGGATCGTAGACCCGCACGGTGGCCCGGAGCTCGAGCAGCCGGTTGATCAGCACCAGGGCCGGGGCCTCGCGGATGTCGTCGGTGGCCGGTTTGAAGGCCAGCCCCCAGACGGCGATGGCCTTGTCGGCCAGCTTGCCGGCGAAGTGCCGTTCGATCTTGTCCACCAGCACCGTCTTCTGATGCTCGTTGACTTCGTGGACGGCCTCGAGGATCCGCGGCTCGATGCCCAAATCGCGGGCCAGGGCCGCCAGGGCGCGGACGTCCTTGGGAAAGCAGCTCCCGCCGTAGCCTACACCGGGAAAGAGGAAGGCGAAGCCCAACCGCCGGTCGTGGCCGATGCCGTGGCGGACGTCGTTGACGTCGGCCCCGCTCCGCTCGCACAGGTTGGCCACTTCGTTGATGAAGCTGATCTTAGTCGACAACAGCGCGTTGGCCACATACTTGGTCATCTCGGCACTTTCCGGCGACATGGCCAGAAAGGGCTTGCCGGTCCGCAGGTACGGCCGGTAAAGCTCGCTCATGGCATTGATTACCGACTCACGCCGAGCGCCCACCACCACCCGATCGGGCTTCATGAAGTCGTCGATGGCCACTCCCTCTTTAAGAAATTCGGGATTGCTGGCCACGTCGACCTCCCGGCCGGCGGCTTCCTTCAAGCGGGCGGCGATCTTGGCGTTGGTTCCCACCGGCACCGTGCTCTTGCAGACTACGATGCAGTCGTCGGCCAAATGCGGGGCCACCTGGTCGAGGACCGCCCACAAGGCCGACAGGTCGGCCGAACCCTCGGTGCTCGGCGGCGTCCCCACCGCCAGAAACACCATTCGAGCCTTCTGGACCGACGACGCCAAGTCGGTGGTGAACCGCAAGCGGCCGCCCGCCACGTTCCGGGCAACCAATTCCCCCAACCCCGGCTCGTAGATCGGAATATGGCCGCGGTTGAGGATGTCGATCTTCTTGCGGTCGCAATCCACGCAAGTCACATCGTTGCCCGTCTCGGCCAGACAGGTGCCGGTGACCAGTCCCACGTAACCGGTGCCGATGACCGTGATTTTCATGGCTCCTCCACGGCTCTCCGCTTGACCACGGAGCGCGGGCGTCTCGCCCGCATTGCTCGCCGCATTTCTGGTGGCGGGCGGAACGCCCGCGCTCCCAACCTGCTCAGGTGATCGTGACGCGGCACCTTAGGCCGCCCGGCATTGGCGTCGGAACTCCTCCCACAGGGCAAGGATGTTTTCCGGCGGGACGTCGTACTGGATATTGTGGACCTGGGTGAAGATCAGGTGGGCGTCGGGCCCATATTCGTTCAGCCGCCGCCGCACCTCCGAACGCACCCGCTCGGGATCGGGCTGATGCATCACGTGTTGCGTGTTGCAGCCGCCGCCCCAAAAGGCGATCTCCTTGCCGTACTCGCGGACCAGGTCGCGGGGATTCATGCCGCCGGCGCTGACCTGCACCGGATTCAAGGCGTCTACCCCCATCTCGATAAACCAGGGGATGAACTGCACCACCGATCCGCAAGAGTGCATGATGACCTTCTTGCCCCGCGATTTGATCAGCCCCACCAGCTCACGAATATACGGAAAAATCATTTCGCGGTACAGCGGCGGGGAGATCAGCCCGGTCTGCTGGGCGCCCAAGTCGTCGGCCAGGAATACGGCGTCGATCCAGTCGCCGACGGCATCCAAGAAGGCCTCGGTCCGCCGCAGGTAGGCCCGGTGCAGGTGGCCCAGCAAGGCGTGGGCCAGGTCGCGGTCGGTCATCAGGTCGACAAAGAACTGCTCGAAGCCGCGGAGCAACTGCCCGGCCTGAAGGTAGTGCATTCGCCACAAAGCCACCACCGCCCGGTCGGTCGCCTGGTATTGCTTTCGGGCCCGCTCAGCGAAGGCATCCAGCGGCTCGTCATAGACGTACGAGTAGTCCCAGCGATCGAAGAGCGCGCCATAGGCATCCAGCTCGGCTGGCGTCTTGACGTGGGCCAAGGGCAGCACGGCCGGGTCGAAGTAATAGGCCTTGGCCGCCCGCTGGGCATAGATCACCCCATGCGGATTCCGCACCACCGAGGAGCCGTCCGGGCGGTCTTCCACGTCGAAGGCCGTCGGTACCACCAGTTCCACGCCGAAAGGCGTGGACCAGACTTTGGTCCGGCGCGACTCCAGCCACAGCCCCTCTACGTCGGTGCCCAGCAGGTCGAGCAAGTCGGCGTCCGGCCGGACGACCAGTTGGCCCAGGCAGCCGGCGACGATGGGGGCCGGGGGCAGCCCCAGCAGCCGCCGCAGCCGCGGGTAGGCCAGCACGTGAATGCTGGAACAGTCGGTGCCCCCCAGGTCAAACGCCGGCCGGTCGACCGCCTGCCGGTTAAGAATCCGCAGAACCCGCTCGCGTCCGGTCATGGGTCGGTCTTTCGCTTTTTGGGGTCGGCTTCCGGGGCTGAACGATCTACGCGTATTTTAGCCACTCAACCGCCTTTCCATCCAGTAGGTCCCGCCTGCCAGGCGGGACAGGGCAGGTCAAGCACGCCGTGCCTGACACCCCCGGCCTCGTCCGGCACCGCGGGTGCCTGACCTGCGATCCTCTTCACGCCACCACAGAAACCAACTCTGCCGCCGAATGGATGACCCCGTCAGGCTCGAAGCCGAGGGCCTCCAACGGTGCCTTCTGACGGTTGAGCCAATAGGCCCTCAGCCCAAATGCCTTTGCTCCCGCGACGTCCCAGCAATTCGACGAGACTAGTCCAATCTCGTCACGTGCAAGACCAATGTGATTCTCGGCTAACTGGTAGACGGCCGGACTCGGTTTGTAGGCGCCGACTTCATGCACGCTGAGCACGTGCCGGAAGCGGCCTTCCAGCTCGGCGTGGCGAACCACGCTGTCGAGCATCGTTGGTGAACCGTTGGAGAGGATGGAACAGGGGAGACTGCCGAGGGCACCCAGGGCGGCGGCGATGTCAGGGAAGAGGCTGAGCGTTAGGTACGACGCCATTACATGCTCGATTTGGTCGTCCGAGGGCGCCAGCCCAAGCGTCCGGCAAGCGAAGATCAGCCCGTCGCGGGTGACCTGCCAAAAATCCTCGTACCGGCTCATTAAGCTTCGCAGCCAGGTGTATTCGAGTTGCTTGGCTCGCCATAGGGCGGTCAGATCAGCGCCGCGGCCGGGAAACACCTCTTCGCAGCGGCCCAGGACCGAACGGACGTCGAAGAGCGTCCCGTAGACGTCGAAAACGAGTGCCTTGAGCATGGGTGATCCTTCGGCGACAGATAATCCGTGGCCAGTGTAACGTGCGGATGATTGGTGGACAATGGTCGGTCGAGGCGCGGAAGGCGTTCTGGTGGGGCACGGCATCTTGCGGGCCGTCTCGTCTCCGCTATGCCAGCCCACATTCCCCAGCACGCACCCAACGTGGTAAGATTGACCAGTGAGAGATGCAGGCACCCTCACCCTAGCCCTCTCCCGCAGGGAGAGGGGACCAGTTTGTAGCCCTCTCCGGGAAGGAGAGGGGACCAGTTTGTGGCGACCGCTCGCCGTCGCTGGGCCTTGATTCGCAACCCCCTGGCCGCCCCGCACTGCCCGCTTTTATGGAAATCGCCACCCTCCGCCAGTATCTCGATGATGCGTATGCCGCCGGCGTATGGCTTTGCGGGCTGGGGATCGTCGATGTGCGGCGGGGGCAGGAGAACCTGGTGGGCATGGCCACCGCCGGGGTGACGCTCGACCTGCTGGCGGTCATCTGCACCCAATTGGAGCAGCACCTCCCTGGCTGCGCCGATCCGGACATGGCCCTAAGCAACTTGGAACGCTTTGTCCGCGCCGCCCGAAACCCGCTGGCCGTGGGCACGCTCTTCGAGCGCGATCCGCAGGCCCTGCCCACCCTGCTGCAAATCCTCTCTACCAGCCAGTACCTCAGCGACCTGCTGGTGTTCGACCCCGAGGGGTTCGATCTGTTGCGGCTGACCGAAGGGCAGCCGGTGGCCCGGCAGGCACTGGCCGACGAGTTGGTCGCCGAGATCGACGCCCTGCACCACGACGCCGCCGTGTTGCGGGCGCTCAGGCGATTCAAGCGTCGCGAGACGCTGCGGATCGCCTATGGCGACATTGTCCGCGAGCAGAGCCTGAAGACCGTCACCACCCAGATCTCCTATCTGGCCGACGCCATCCTAGAGGCGGCCCTGCGGGCAGCCTGGCGGAAGTGTACCGCCCAGCGCGGCACGCCCCACGGCCCCGACGGCAAACTCGCCCGCTTCGTCGTGCTCGGGCTGGGCAAGCTCGGCGGGCTGGAGCTGAATTATTCGAGCGACATCGACCTGGTGCTCTTGTGTGAAGACGAAGGGCATACCGACGGCACCCGTCCGCTTTCCAATCTCGAATTCTTCGAGATGATTGCTCGCG
Organism: Planctomycetota bacterium; assembly: GCA_021784975.1. GTDB lineage: Bacteria > Planctomycetota > Planctomycetia > Pirellulales > Thermoguttaceae > JAJYGU01. Next base: position 4,681 of record JAJYGU010000378.1, on the reverse strand, counting down.
AGTTGGTCCGGCTGCTGACCGAGAAGACCGATCTAGGGAGCGTGTACCGAGTCGACCTGCGTCTGCGGCCGGAAGGCGAGCGCGGGCCGATCGTGATGGGCGTGCAGACCGCCTTGAGCTACTACGACACCCGCGGTCGCACCTGGGAGCGGCAGGCCTACATCAAGGCTCGTCCGGTGGCCGGCGATCTTTCCTTAGGCGAGGAGTTTCTGGCGGCCCTGACGCCCTGGATCTACCGCCGCTATCTGGGCCACGCCGACATTAGCGGCATCAAGGCCCTGAAGCGGCGGATCGAGCAGCGGACGGTGGCCGGCGGCGGCGGGGCCCGCGACGTCAAGACCGGCCGCGGCGGGATCCGCGACATCGAGTTCGTGATCCAGTTCCTGCAACTTCTCAACGGCGGCGATTTGCCCAAGCTCCGCACCCCGAATACCCTGGAAGCGATTCCGCAACTGGAACAGGTCGGCTGCCTGACGCACCTGGAACGATCGATCCTTGAAGACAACTATTCCTTCCTGCGGAAGATCGAGCATCGCTTGCAGATCATGCTCGACCTGCAAACCCACTTGCTGCCCGAAGACCGCGAGGAGCTGCGGAAATTGGCCCGGCGGATGGGCTACGCGACCACCGAGGAGGAGTCGGCCCTGGAGAGTTTTCTGGCCGACTACCGCAGCAAGACCGATCTGAACCGCAAGATTCTCGACCATCTGTTGCACGACGCCTTCAGCGACGACACGCAGACCCAGGCGGAGGTGGACCTGGTGCTCGACCCCGATCCGCCCGAGGAGCGGGTCGCCGAGGTATTGGGCAAATATCGTTTCCGCGATGTCAAGCAGGCGTATCACAACCTGATGTCGCTGGGCGAGGAACGGATCCGCTTTCTTTCCACCCGCCGCTGCCGGCATTTCTTGGCCGCGATTTCCCCGCAGTTGCTGCCGGCCATCGCGGCCACGGCCGATCCCGACTCGACGCTGGTGAATCTCGACCAGGTGAGCGATTCGCTGGGCGGCAAGGGCGTGCTCTGGGAGCTTTTTAGCTTCAATCCGCCCAGCCTGCGGTTGTACGTGGAATTGTGCGCCTACAGCCCGTATCTCTCCGGCATTCTCACCAGCAATCCGGGCATGATCGACAGCCTGATGGACAGTCTGGTGCTGGACAAGTTGCCCAGCCATGAGAGCATGCAGCAGACGTTGGCCGAGTTGTGCCGGGCGGCCGAGGACATCGATCCCATCCTGCACAGCTTCAAGAACGACCAGCAGCTTTGCGTGGGCGTCCGCGACATTCTTGGCAAGGAAGACATCCAGGCCACTACCGGGGCGCTGAGCGACATCGCCGAGGCCTGCCTCGCCCAGATCGTGGCCCGCGAACACGAGCGGTTGGCGGCCCGCTTCGGCCAGCCGATCATCGGCGAGGGACGCCGGGCCGGGCAACCTTGCGAAATGGTCATTTTGGCCCTGGGAAAGTTCGGCGGCCGGGAAATGAACTACCACAGCGACCTCGACCTGATCTTTCTCTACGAGGCCGACGGGCACACCGCCGGGCAACCTCGCCCTTATTCCGCCGCCAAGACCACCAACCAGCACTTCTACAGCGAGCTGGGCCAGCGGGTCATCAAGACCACCAGCCATCTCGGCGGACAAGGGCGGCTGTACGAAGTCGACGCCCGGCTGCGTCCCACCGGCAAGAGCGGCGCCCTGGCCACCACCTTCGACGAGTTCGTCCGCTACAATCTGGAGGGCGACGGCCAGCTTTGGGAGCGGCAGGCCTTGTGCAAGGCCCGCCTGGTCTACGGCTCGCCGCGGGTGGCCAGAACGGCCGCGGCTGCGGTGGCCAGGGCCGCTTTCGCCCACCGATGGCGGCGGAAGCACGCCGCCGAAATCCGCGACATGCGGCAGCGGCTGGAGGACACCGCCTTCGCCGGCGATCTGAAGCGCGGTCCCGGCGGACTGGTGGATATCGAGTTCCTGGTGCAAATGCTGCAACTGAAGCACGCCCGCGGCAATCCCGCTCTGCGGGAATCCAACACCCTGGCGGCGCTGCAATCGCTCTATAAGGCCGGCTTGCTCTCGGTCGACGATTTCGAGTTCTTCGACGTGAGTTACCGTCTGCTGCGGAGCATCGAAGGCCGGCTGCGGCTGATGAACTCCACTGCCCGAGACCAGCTCCCACGGGAGCCGCTGGAGCTCAATAAGCTGGCCAGCCTGTTGCACTACCCGAGCAGCGACGGCCTGTTGACGGACTTCGAGAACGCCACCCGGCAGATCCGCCGCCGTTTCGATGAGATTTTCGATCGCGAGTAGTGCCTCAGACTTCCCAAGTCTGCGAGACTTCGGAAGTCTTAACGCCTGCCAAGTTTAACGATGTTGTTCAAGCCGTATCTGCAACTAGCCAAGCCGCGGCTCACGGCAATGGTCCTGCTGACCGCCGCTACCGGTTACTTGTTGGCCTCGCGCGGACCGATTGATTGGCGGCGGCTGGGGCTGGCGCTGTTGGGGACCGGTTTGGCGGCCATCGGGGCCGGCACCTTCAACCAGCTTCTGGAGGCCGACCGCGACGCCAAGATGCAACGGACGCGGAGGCGCCCGCTGCCTACCGGAGCCATCTCGCCGATACACGCCTTCGCCTTCGCGGTGGCGGCCACCGCGGCCGGGCTGGGCCTGCTCAACGAGCTGGTCAATCCGCTCACCGCGCTCTTGGGGCTGGCCAATGTCCTGCTGTACACGCTGGTCTACACGCCGTTGAAGCCGCGAACGTCGCTGAATACCTTGATCGGGTCGGTCTGCGGGGCCGTGCCGCCGCTGATGGGCTGGACGGCGGCCGCCAACCAGCTTGCCCCGCAAGCCCTGCTGCTGGCGGCCATTCTCTTCGTCTGGCAGGTACCGCATTTCCTTTCGCTGGTCTGGCTGTACCGGTCCGATTACACTGCGGCCGGCTACCGCATGTTGCCGGTGATCGATGCCGACGGGCGGCTCACCTGCCTCTTGATCGTGCTCTACTCGCTAACCCTGTTGCCGTTGGGATTGATGATGACCTTCTGCGGCGTGGCGGGCTACTTGTTCGCCGCGGTGTCGCTCGTGTTGGGCCTGGGATTATTTGGGCTGGCCCTGCGATTGCGAGCCGTCCAGACCCGGCAAAACGCCCGCCGGGTGTTTCTGGCGACGCTCGCTTATCTTCCGCTGCTGCTAGGGTTTCTGCTGGCCGATTCACCCGCGGTGTACGCTTCGCTAACCGCCGGCCGCCCGTTTTAGCGGCCGTCCAGCAACAATTTCCACTTTCGCCAAGGGGACAGTCCCATTTTCGTCGGACGAAAACTGGGACAGTCCCCAACTTGTTTTTGGACGGCCGCTTAGCGCGGATTACACGGAAATCGGCGGCAGCTCGCCGGCATGCTGTCCGTTGAGCGTATCGTGGGCGGACATGAAGAACAGGTCGGTGGCGGTGCTGCTGCCGACCAGCTTGTCGATCGCGCTGTTGCCGAAGACGGTACTGCCGGCGATCAGATCGTAGGTGCCGTTCAGGCCGCCCGGCAAGGTGCCAAGCAGATGGCCCGCGCGGGTCGCATAGCCCTCGGCGGTGTTGCTCCACTCGTTCAGGATGGCCAACAGGGCCGCATCCTTGGTGGTATCGGTGAGGGTGGCGGGATTGTAGGCGGTGGTTCCGCCGATCAAGATCGCGTCGCCCGAGCCGCCAGCCAGGCTGCCGTTGCCGGCGCCGCCGATCAGGATGCTCCGCCCCTTGCCGCCGACCAACGTGTTGGCGCCTACTCCGCCGAACAAATAGGTGGGGCCGCCGCCGCCCGACAGGTTGTCGGCGGTGCCGTTGTCGCCGTAGAGCCAGGCCGGAATGGTCACATTCTGGGAGACGGCGATCGAGTCGCGGCCGGCGATGCCGTGGGCCACGATGCGGCTGATGGGCTGACTGGCCGAGCCGAACGCGCCGCGAAACACGCCGTTCATGATGACCGACACGCTATTGGGGTTGGTGCCGGGAGCGACCATGATCGTGTCGTTGCCGTTCGTGCCCCAGATATAGAGGATGCTCTGTCCGGGGTTGAGGGGATCGGGGATCAAGTAGACCGAGTTGTTCGTCGTCGCCACCGTTAGCACCCCGGACACGTAGCTGATGGTGTAATCGGGGTCGGCCGCGCCGCCAACCGTGATGGGATAGCTGCCCAGCGGGCTGGCGGAGGTGGCGGTGGTGGTGATGGTCGGCGGGGTGGTCAGGTTGGCCGCCGTATCGCCGTTGACCAAGGTTGCATAGCTGACCGTCAACGGCAGCGAGGCCGGCGAGGTGCCTTGCAGCATCCACTTGCTGTCGGCGGTGATCGTCAACGGGGCGCGGTTGACCGTCAAGGCGCCGGAGACATACTGGGGTATGTAATTGGGGATGCCTCCACTGTTGGTCGTCAGCACCGCGCCGCCGATGGAGATGGTATAGGGGCTGCCGGAGACGTGGCTGCCGCTGCCGGGCGGAGTGGCCGCATGCGCGTTGGTGCTCAGCGTTGGCGGCGTCAGCACCACGGCGCTCTCGGTGTCGCCGTTGGCCAATCCGGTGGGCGGATGATGATAGGTCAAGGGCGGCAGCGAGGTTGCCCCGTAGGTCATCTGCTTGTCGTCGGCCACAAACCCCAGCGTGGCCTGATCGATCGTGAGGGTGCCGCTGCCGTAGGTAATCGACTGGT
>JAJYGU010000150.1 GCA_021784975.1 Planctomycetota bacterium | reverse complement strand
AAAGGAGACGTTCTGAAACTCGATGCGGCCGCCGGAGGCTTCGACGGGGGCCGGTGGCTGAACCGGCCGGCTTTCCTCGGCGGTATCCAGCAGGTCGCAAATCCGCCGGCTGACGCTCGCAAAACTAGCCAGCCAACTGGTCGACTCGGCGATCGAGGTCAGCGGGGCGTAAAACATGGCCACGTAGCCCAAGAAGGCCATCAGATCGCCGATGGTCATCCGACCGGCCAGCACGTAACGGCCCCCCATGTACCACACGGCCAATCCGCCTAACGCGAACAGGAACCCCATGAGGGCGGTGAAGGTCAAAGTAGCTATGTCCACCCTCAACCGCGAATCCCTCAGCCGGTCGCTGGACGCGCCAAACCGCTGGATTTCGTGCGGTTCTTGGACAAATGACTTCACCACCCGGATTCCCGACAGCATGCCTAGCAAGCCCGAAGCCTGCTTTCCCACCGCTTCCCAATAGTGGTGGTGCCGCGGCTGAAGGTAGCGAGTGAAATACCAGGTGCCGGCCACGATCCACGGCATGGGCAACAGGGCCATCGCCGCCAGTTCCGGGTTATACCAGACGAGCATCACCCCGATGCCGCTAAGTTGCAACACTTGCACCAAAAACCCGCTGGTCATGTGATAAACCAAGGTATGCAGGGTCTCGGTATCGTAGGCGACGCGGCTCATCAGCGCCCCGGCCCGGTTCCGGTCGTGGAAGGCCAGCGGCAAGGCGTTGAGTTTCTCCACCAGGGCGTTGCGCAAATTGGCGGTCATGCTGGCTCCCACCCGGCTGCCCACAATCCCTTTCCAGATGTTGGCCACCGCCGAGGTCAGACGAACGCACAACAGGGCCATCACGATAGCCAACAGGTAGAACAACAAGGGGGCCCCCGAATTGCTCGGCACCCGTAGTACCCGATCCACCAAGATGCCTTGCAGAGCGGGCGGCAGCAGTTCGATGGCCACCACGCCTACCGATAGGGCCAGCAACAGAAGCACGCTGCCGCGAAATGGGCGAAGAAACGGTAACATTCGGGCCGCCGTCCGTGCCCGGGCCGTGTCCGCCGACAGGTCCTTTGCCACTCCATCGGGCGACGTGTTCGGGGCGCGCCGCATGCCTGCCTCGCCGGAAACGTCCCTCCAGCCGGCTTCTTGGTGGTGACTATCGAGCCACTCGACCACGTGGTTCAATTCCGGATCGACACTTCCCGGCCTGCGCAGGATATCAACCCAACTGCCCTCGACCCGGACTTGAAGAAAACAAGACCCGACGGACGGGTGCCCGCGGAAATCTTGGATTTGGCTCACGGGCCACTCTCGTCGCGTGCCGGCGATGTCGTCGACAACCACCAGCTTCTCCCGCTCTGCCAACAGTCGCTGGCGGCAGGCGTTGCCTTCCAAGTCGATGCTCGTATCCAGCAGCAACAAGGCACCACGGGGCAATAGGGCTGCAGCCTCGCCGCGTCCCTCGTCCGCCGCCAGCGAGCAATCGTCCGTCGCTTGCCACGGGTCACGCGGAGAACCGAACGAGAAAAGTTGCCAGCGGGTTCGACCGAGCCACCGGGCTGGGGTCTTCACAACTCTCATTCCTGGCTAGCCTCCCGGAGACGGTCCGCCGCCGTGATCACTTTGGTGCGCGGGCTTGTTGCCCGTCGGAGCGGACGGCTGCGGCGGCGCGTGCGCGCCGTTTTCGGCCTTGTGCAGCTCGTCGCCGGCCTTTCGGAGAAGTTTGCCGCCGGCCTTTTTGGTCTTATCGATGATCTGTTGGCTCTGTTGCTTCAATTGGCTTTTGTCGATCGTCACGCCGGCCTTGTTCTTCGAGTTCTCGAACGAGAGAATTCCAGCGTAGGCGAGCACAAAAGCCGCCACGGCAATCAGAATGATAAACGACAATACTGGATGTCGCATTGCTAATCTCCTTTCGTAATCTGCAAATGGCTGGCCTGGGTTCGGGGCGGATGGTCGTCGGCGGGAACAATCGCCGTCAATCGGCGGTCGTCCCCGATCCGCTTTGGGCCAATTGTTCGTCCAAGACGCCGAGCAGTTGTTTGGGGTCGACAGGCTTGGCCAACACCCGGTCGGCCCCGGATTCCACGACCGGAAAAACCGTGTCCACCGTGGGAAACCCGGTAATGAACACCCCGCGAATGGCGGGCTGCAGTTGCCGGATGCGGCGGCAGACTTCGGCGCCGTCCATGCCGGGCATGCGGTAGTCCAAGACCATAGCATCGTACGTCTGTCCTTGGGCCAGCGCGACTGCGCCGGGCCCGTCGCCGGCCGTGTCAACGTCCCAATGACGGAACGAGAGAATCTTTGCCAAATACTGCCGCGTGTTGTCGTCGTCGTCGACTACCAGGATACGCGTCTGTTTTTTTCCCATAGCCTCTAGCTCCTATGAAGACCGCGTAAGCATCTAAAATCGCCAAGAACAAAAAAAACCCCGCTGGCAACAGATTGCCTTACGGGGCTCTCACAGCTCCAATCGGCCGCCCCTCGCGGACGGCCTGCTCGTTTCTATTAGTTAGTATACGCGTGCAGGCAAG
>JAJYGU010000199.1 GCA_021784975.1 Planctomycetota bacterium | reverse complement strand
ATTCGGCGGCGTCTTCGATCAGCGGGATCTGGTGCCAGCGGCACAAGGCGCGGATCGGCTTGTAATCGGCACATTGGCCGAGAGCGTCGACTGCCAGCACGGCCTTGATGGGCCGGCCGCGGCGGGCGGCCGCCTCCAGCTCCTCGGCCAGCAGGTCGGGATCGAGGTTCCAACTATGCTCCTCGCTGTCGATGAACACCGGGGCAGCGCCGACGTAACGGATGGCGTTGGCCGTGGCCGCGAAGGTGAGCGTGGCGGTGGCTACTTCGTCCCCCGGCCCGAGGTCCAACAGTCGCATCGCCAAATGCAAGGCGGCCGTGCCGCTGGAGAGGGCTACCGCGTGCGCCACCCCGAGTTTCTCGGCGAATTCCCGCTCGAAGGCCTCGACATGCGGCCCCAGCGGCGCGATCCAGTTCGAGTCGAACGCGTCCAACAGCAACTCCCGCTCCCGGCCCGACATGTGCGGCGGCGAGAGGTAAATCCGTGCCAGTTCCGCCGGCCGACGCTGGTTATCCATGACTCTTGCCCTCCGAGTGCTTTCTGGTTCTTCTCGGGCTGGGCTGCTTGGGTTGGGCCCCGCCGCACTCCCCACCGGTAGCGGCAAGGTAAGCCTGGCCGACCTTTCGCGGCCGGATGACACGGGCCGGGGTCCCGTAGACGGTAACCCGGGCGGGAACATGCTTCAGAACCGTCGAGCCGGCGCCGACGACGCTATGCGGGCCAATGCGGATCCGATGGACGACTCGGGCGCCCAAACACACGGCCGAGTAGTCGCCGATATCGACGTTTCCGCCCGCGCAGGCCTGTGGCGCCAGGCTCACGTAGTCTCCCAGCCGGCAATCGTGGTCCACCGAGCAGCCCGTATTGAGGATGCAAAAACTGCCGATGGTGGCCCCGCAATTCACTACACAGCCGGCCAGCACCACATTGCCCTCGCCCCATAAGACCCGGCCGGCCACGGTCGCCGACGGATGGAAAACGTTGGGGAAGCGAATCTGCGGAGCCACCTTCCGGATGGCCTTGACCGCGGCGGCACGGCTCCAGTTGTCGCCAATGCCGACTACCAGCCCTTGCAGTTCCCGGCGGCCGGTCAGGGTCGGGAGGTCGGCAAGCTGGCCGAGGATCTTGTAGCCAAAAACTTCCTCGCCCGATCCCAGCTTTCCGTCGAGAAAGCCCAACAATCGCAGCGAATTGGCGTGCTCGATGGCATCGGCGATGACCGCCCCGTGACCGCTGCCGCCCAAGATGGCGACATTCATTCTTTCGCGGTTTCCTCTACCCATGGAAGCTTGCCCCTTCTTCGGATCCCATAAACTCCGGCATGGTCACGTCCTCGCCGGAATTGATTCCTTCCCGTCGCAACACCCGCCAGATGGTCAGCCAGAGAATGCGGAAGTCGAGCCTCAGGCTCCAATGATCGATGTACCACAGGTCGAGTTCGAACTTCTCCTCCCAGGAAATGGCGTTCCGGCCGTTGATCTGGGCCCAACCAGTGACGCCGGGCAGAACGTCCAGTCGCCGGGCCTGCTCAGGGCTGTAGCGGTCGAGGTACTGCATCAAGAGCGGCCGAGGACCCACCAGGCTCATCTCGCCTCGCAACACGTTGAACAGTTCCGGCAATTCGTCGAGGCTGTTGTGGCGCAATAGCCGTCCCAACCGCGTCAGGCGTTGCACGTCGGGCAAAGGCTCCCCGTGGTTGTTACAGAGCCCGAGCATGGTGCGGAACTTGAGAATTTCGAATGGCCTTCCGTCCAGCCCCGGCCGCCGCTGGCGGAACAAGATGGGGCGGCCCATGGTGAGCCAAATGGCCAACGCGATGCCGCCTAGCAGCGGCGTCAGCAGCACCACCGCCATCCCGGCCAACGTCAGATCCAGACATCGTTTCAAGGTGAACAACCGAAGGACTCCCTGGTGACGGACCTCGTGAGGAATTACACCTTCTGCGCTCCAAGAAGCGGACGACGGTAGGCGGGGAAGAAATCGTCGGCCACCTCGTCCTGGCTCTCGGCCATCCGACACCGCTCGGCAACCAGCGCCTGATACACGTCGCTATCTACAATTGCCCGCCAGGTGAAAAACTCGCCGCGCAGGCTGGAAAAACCGGCCTTGTAGAAGAACAGGGAATCGTGCTGCGCGCCCAGGCCGCCACCGAGATGAAGGACGCAATTCCCGCGCTCTTTCGCCCAGCCGCGGATAAAGTGGGTAAGCAGCTTCATGGGGGCCGGCGTGCCTTTGTCCTCCCGGCGTCCAGCGAGGTGGTATTGAACGATCCCACAGACTTCGGAAAACAGACCGGCGCCGGCCAACCTCTCACCGAGCCGCACGATACCCAGGTGGAGCCCGTTCCCCAAGGCGCCCCTTAACTGCTGGAAGTATTCACGGGGAAAGAAGTACTCCGAGTCGGCGCCGACCCGCCGCATGGTCTCGGTGTAGAGGCAAAAGAACTCGTCGAACCACTCCCAGTGCTGATCGATCTCGGCCACCCACCCTGACTGGCCAGCGCGGATGATATGCTGCCTGTGGTCCCGGCGCGTCTGCCGCCACCACTCCTGCTCGGACTGGGTCAGGTCGACAAACACCGTCTCGCCTTGGTGAACCAAGGTCCCATGATGGCAAAACGGCTCGCGGGGCAGCGGCAGCAGCGGATTCAGCCTCAGGAACAAGCTGACCACCCGGCGCTCCCGCAAGGCATCCACGAGCGACCCCAGGGCGCGGTCCAGAAACGCGGTCCGCGACTGCTGGCTCGGGCCTCCGGCCAAGAGCGGCGAAGGATAGCCGTAGGGGCTGGTGGCATCGAACAGCCCCTCGGGAGATGCCATGGAGGAATCGACGGGCCGAATGATCAACGGGACGAAGAGCCGGTGTTGGCCGTCGTCGGCCAAGAAAGCCTGCGCCGAACCGCCCTCCCTTTCGGCGCAGAGTTGCAGGTAGCCCGGCAAGTGGTAAAAGTCGTGCGGTGTCTCGGCCAGACACTCTTGCCACAAGGGAGACTCGGGATCGATGAATTGAACGTTCATCACCCGCATCCTTTCCTCAGTCGAACGGGGGCCCTCGCGGGATGAATCAACGAGAGGTACTGCTGATGAAGGGCTTCCCAAACCGCTTCGGGGCGGAAGTCGCGGACCACGCGGTGGCGTGCTGCCGCGCCGTGCCTGTGTCTCAACTCGGGGTCTTGCAGATAGCGGACAATGCCCTCGGCCATGGCCGCGGCGTCGCCCGGCGGGACCAAGGTACCGGTCACACCGTCCACCACCGCGTCGATCGTGCCGGTGGCCGCAAAGCCTACCACCGGCCGGCCCGCCGCGGCCGCCTCCAAGGGGACGTTCGGAAGCCCTTCCCGGTACGAGGGAAAGGCCAGCACGTCCATGACTTGGTAGTAGGCCTCCATGTGATCGCCAAAACCGGCCAAGCTGATCCGCGGATGCAATAAGATCTGTCGGACCGTCTCGGCGGGGAGCGGGTCGCCCGGCTCGAAGTCAGCCTGCAACAGCGCTCTGGGCGCCGGAACGCTTGCCCTAACCAACTCGAAAGCCTGCAACAGATTTCCGATCCCCTTGTCGCGGGTCAGCCGGCCGACGAATCCGACCACTGGGGCATCGGCCGGAATGCCGTGGTCGGAGCGGATGGTCGCTGCCTGCTGCCGCAACTCCGCGGTGGCTTGGTAGCGTTCGGCATCCACGCCGTGTGAAGAGCCCGCGCCCAGCACCACGACCTTTCGGGGCGGCGCCAACTTCATTTGCAAGTACAGCTCTCGCAGGCTGGGACTGACGCAGATCACTCGGCTGGCACAGGCGGAGGCCGCGCGTTCAGCCAGCCCGAGCACTCGTCGCTTCAGCCCGCCGGTCGTCTCCAGTCGCAGGCCATACTGCTGGTAGATCCGCACCGGCACCCCGGCCAGCCTGGCAGCCAGCATCCCCAGCAGGCCGGCCTTGGGCGTGGCGGCCACGACCAATTCCGGCCGCAGCCGCCAAAACAGCCGCGCCAGGCGATAGAGGGCTACCGAGTCTTTGCCAAGGCTGATCTCGCGGGCCATCGGCAGCTCGTGCGTGAGAATACCGTCCTCCTCTTGGGCCCGCTGCAACCGCTCGCCGGGCGAGGAAACCAGGTGTACCTCGAATCCCCGGCCGCGAAGGTAGACGGCCTGGCCGCACACGAATTCCACCGACAAGCTGGAGGTTACCAAGAAAACCGCTTTGGGCCCGCGGCCTGAGGCCGAGCCATTACTGCTTGCCGTGCCCTTAGGCGTCGCGTCAAAACAACTGGATGATGTCTCCCCACGGAGCGCGGGCGTCCCGCCCGCATTCCCAGTGGCGGGTGTCCCACCCGCATTTTCCGTGGCGGGCGAGACGCCCGCGCTCCAAAACATCGTCAAGTTATGGTGACTCGGCTCCTTGGATCGGGTGCGCGACTTTGGGGCATCGCTGGCCGCGCGGCGCTCGGCAGTTGCCTGCCGGACATATTGGTAAAAGGCAGTCCGCCGCGAGCGGAGCACGTCCTCACGATAGTCCTGGGCGGCTTGCAGATTCCGTGCCGACATCCGTGCCATCCGCTGGCGGTCGGCGACGACCTCGCGGATCTTCTCGGCCAGCGCCGTCGCGTCGCCCGGAGGAACCATGTCCTCCGGTGGGAGCAACTCCGGAATCCCGCCGACTGCCGAACCGATGCACGGCAGCCCGCGGCCCATGGCCTCGATCATCGCTCGCGGCAGACCCTCGGTGCGCGACGGGAGCACAAACAGATCGGCGCGGTCTAGTTCCTGCCGGATGGAGTCTCCGGCCGGCAGCCGGCCGCGGAAACAGACCCGATCGCCCAGCCCCAACTTCGCTGCCCGCAATTCCAACTCGGCCCGATGTTTGCCGTCTCCCACGACGCTCAGCCGCAGATCGAGCCCGTTGCGCGTGCACTGAGCGACGGCGTCCATGAGGACATCCGGCCCCTTGTACCACTGTTCCAGCGAGCCTACCAGCACTAACTGGCACGGTGTAGACGTGGCGTCTTGCCGCGTTCCGAAGCGACCGCACGCCGCTTCTCCGCGGGGATGCTCGGCAATGAACCCTTCGATTTGGACGTCGGAATAGTGGACGCAGTGCGTGCCGGGTCCAGGCGGATAGCGGCGTTGGAGCGTTTGGGCGGTCACGTAGGCCGCGGCACAGGCATGGCGACATTGGGCCCGCAGGGCCCGCGAGAAAACTGCCCGGAACCAGGGCCGCAAAGGGTGACGCACGGCCCCTGGGGCAAACACATCATAGGGGTCGCCCACCACCTCCACCGCAAAAGGCTGGCGGTGGCGGCGCAAGGTCGGCACGAGCAGTCCGCCTAGCGGTGACGGGACGCGCAGGATCACGGCGTCTTCGGGGCCGACGGCCTGGCGGATCGCCCGCCGCACGGCGAGGGTCTTGCGGAGGAACTCGCCTGGCCCAAGGTAATAGGGCAGCGGCGCAAGCGTTACCCCGGGGCCATCGGCGCGCAGCCAGCCCGTTTGGGCCGCGTCAACCGGCTTGACGCGAGCGACCACGCACACCTCCTCGAACGCCGCCAGGTATCGCGTCCAGAATGAGTAGACGCCGGCACCGTCGGTCCAGACCTGCCCGTCCGGTGTTTGAGCGAATCGGTGTTCGAGCACCACGGCCACCCGCATTCTGACCCCCGTTACCTTCCGTTACCTTCCAAATAGAGCTGTTCCCAAGCGGCGGCCATCTTCTCGGCGGTGAACATCTCCGCATGGCGGGCCACGCAGTTGCGGGAGAGCCGCGGCCATAAGCCTTCCTCGGTGGCCATCCGCCTCAAGTGGGCCGCGATCTCCGGGACAGTGTTCTCGCGGAGGATGTATCCCTCTTGGTCGTGTCGGACTGTCTCGGCGCAGCCGCCCACGTCGGAGCAAATGCAGGGCACGCCACAGGCTAACGCTTCCAGAACCACCATCGGATGGCCCTCGAAATCTGAAGGGAGCACCAGCGCATCGAGCGTTGGATACAGTTCGCGCTGCGGCTGCGGCACATGGCCTAGGGCCTCCAACCAGTCGGAGTGCTTGACAGCCAGCTGCCGCAAGGCGGGATACTCAGGACCATTGCCCGCCAGCCGGCAGCAAACATGAACGCCCTGGTTGCGGAGCTGTTCCACCGCCGTCACCACCTTCCGCCAGCCCTTGACCGGCATGATCGTGCCGGCGAAGCCGACGCGGAACGGCCGACCGGGGTGGCGCGCTTCCGGGGCGGTTGGGGCCGGCGGGACGCCATTGTACCTCACCTGGAAATCGGACGGGCGAGCGTCATACATCGCCGCACAATTCTCGGCGCTGCGACGGCTGACGGCCACCAGGGTGAAGCCCCGCTCCCGCAGGATCCGCACGCCGGCCACGTGCAGCCACAACTTCAGCCGGCTGTGGGTGTCTCCGAAATTACCCCGTGAACCATGGAAGGTGGTCAGCCATTTTCCGCCTTGTGGCTGCCGGGGCAGACGGTAGACCCACGGTGTGTAAGGCCCGGCATGGAAGTGGTGGACGACCGGGGCCAGCGATTCCTCAACCTCCAATCTCCCTAGCGCGGCTGCTACTCGTAGCGGGGCCAGGTAATAGATCCCGGGAATCGCCGGTCGCCGAACGAAGATCCAGCGGTCGAACAGACGTTGGGCGTCGGCGGCAATCCCCGGATCCAGCGGGCCCCGATGCACGCCCACCAGCATCGTCCGCCATCGCGGCCGGTGGCAGGCAGCCAGCGCCTTCACCACCGACCACACCCCGCCGCCAGGGTGGGTGACAAAGTGCACCACGGTTCCTCGCACCAGTGTCCGGCTCACGTGCTTCCCCCCAGGCAAACGGGTCGGTCGACCTGCGGCCCTACCGTGGCGCGCGCCGCCTCCGCGCGACGGGTTGTGGACACAAGATATATGAAGGCGAATGGAAAGATGGCGATCGTGTCGGCGAACCAGGCGACGTTGTCCGAGTCGTTCACCAGCAGATTCAACAGCAGGACAAGTACCCACGGCAACAATAATCGGCGGCTGTCGCAGCGTCGCCAGGTACGCATCCATCGGCGCACCAACCCCACCATCAGACCAAACACCGCCATCGCCACCGGCACCGACCAGGGACCGAAATTCATCATCGCTTCGGCGGACAACCCAAATACCCTGGAGGTCATGCCGACGTACCGATCGCGCTCGTAGGTTGAACTGATCGGCCGAGGGCGATAGCTGCCCGCCCCGTGAAGGATCTCGGTCCCCTCCTTGACCTTCGTCGGCGGCCGGTCGTTACGCCACAAAGGGCCGGGGACGAGGGCCAAGATCGCTCCCAAGTAGCTTCGGCCGAAAGCGTACTGATAGTCGCAGTCGGGCTGGTTCAGGCGATAGAGGACGTAGGCTTGAACGTCGCTCCGCCCCAGGTCGTCAAGAAGTGTCGAAGAAAGCGGGCGGTGGATCTTGCTTTCCTCGTTGGCCCGCGACCGCGACGACTCCAATGCCTTCTGCACCCCTTCCACCCCCGCACTCTTATAGAAGCCGTAGAGATACATGAACAGGATCAAGGCGACCACCCCTAACAGCACCGCTTTCCGAGAAAGGGGCCGGATCCAGAGGTGGATCACTCCCACGGCCGCAAATATGGCCCAGACGACCAGCGCACGGCTGCCTTGAAGGCCGCCAAACAGGAGTTTTAGGACCACAAAGATCAACAGCACCAGGCACAGTTTTGACCAGGTGGGCGTCTTTCTTCGGGCCACCACCGCCACCGCATAGGCGAAGAGCAACAGAATGGGAAAGCCCCCCGCGAGCATCCCAATCCGATCGTTTCCCAAGAATGCCTGCTCACGGTGCTCGGTGGCCGTCATATAGCCCATCAGGCCGCCGTACCGAGCGTAAATCCAGATCTGCAAGGCGACGGCCAGCGGCATTCCAATCCACAATCCCCATCGAAGCCGGCACGGCCGCAAGTGCCAAGCCGTGCTGGCCTTGGTGGCCCGCAGGGTTCCGCCCTCCATATACGCCAGAGTGGTCCGGTACGCCCACAGGCCCACCACGTTCAAGGCGGCCATGGCGCCCAGCCAGAACCGCCAGTCCGGTGGAGGAAGCACTTCGTCGATCCAATGGTCCCAGTACACGTGTAGCAGCGGGGCCACGAAGAAGAAGTAGACGCCGAACAGGCCGAGCAGGCCCGCCGGATCGAAAGTGTCCACCTCTGCCCTGCACCACCGCACCGCGTCCACGCCGATGAGGATTCCACACAGGGTCAGCGGAACCAGGAACCAGTGCAGACACTCGTCGCTTCCCCGCACGGCATCCGCAAGGCCGAAACCCAGCAGCACCAAGCCGCAAAGAAGGCAACTCAGGAACCAGATGCTATGCCGCTTGCCCGCGATCATTCCTGAGGACCCTCCCAAACGAGCGTTGCCGCTCGCGGTGCGGACAAGGCGCAGCCGATCACCGCGCCTCGGCTTAAGAGCTGGGTGACGCCCGTCGCCGCCGCAGCCAACGCCGCTCCTACCAGGCCAGCCCGAGGGACCAGCCACCAGCAGGCGACGGCGGTTACGGCCGCCGCCAGCAGCGACAAGGGAATCTGGATGCGGAAATAGCGGGCAGCAGTGACCCCGTAGCCGACCATGGCAGCCACGTAGCCCAGTGCGGCCGCGATCATGGTCCACACCAGCAGGTTGCTATGCTCCGCATACATCGGCCCATAGAGGACTGCCAGCAACGGGCGGCCGGCCACCAGCGTCACCGCCACCCCAGCCGCCCCGATCGCGGCCCCGACGGCCGCCAGCTTCGCCAACAAGATCGCGAACGCCGCGGTCTGAGCGCTGGCATGGTAGTGCGCCAGCCGCGGCACCGCCGACTCGCCCACCGCCATGATCACGGTGGTTCCCGCAAAGCCCAGGTAATCCAAGGCGCCATAGATCCCCAGCCAGCCCTCGCCGCCAAAGTGCTCCACGAAATACCTTGGAATGTTGATGGTCAGCACAATCAACATGAAAGTGATCCCCAGCGGCAGCGACAGCCAAGCCATTGCCAGCAGCTTTCGGGGCCGCCAGCGGGGGCGCAGCCCGATGCCGCCAACTCGGCCGGACAACGTCGCTGCGTTACGCAAGTCCCAGCAGAGCAAGATGCCGCCCCGGACGGCTGCCACCGCCAGAATCCCGTAGAAGACGCTCCCGGTGGCCACCACTACCGTGCTGAGGGCCACCAACGAAATTGCCCCCTTGAGGATCAGCGACTGAGCGATCCGCTCCATCCACTCGTGTTGTTGCAGCAAGCCATAGACGATGTCGTTCAGCGAATCAACGCCTGCCGAGATCGCCGCCGCCACAATGACCAGGGCGGCCTCGCGCCGGTAGCCATACGCCAGGGCAATGCCTACCAACACGGCCAGGGCGGCGGCGGTGGTTGCCAGCCGCAAGGCCAGGTAGTCGCCGAACTGGTAGTCGCGCCGCGCATCGGTGGCCTGAACCACCCGAAGCTGGAGCATAAAGAAGGCCATGACCGGGGTGGTCACCGCCAGGGCCAACACGAACTGGCCGACCATGGCGGGCGTGCCCACGTGAGCCAGCACGGCCAACATCGCCCATTGGCAGCCCGCATAAACCGTGTTTCCCCCCAACATCCAGGCCGCATTGCGGCGAAGGGAAGCGGCGGGCAGGGCTTCGTGTCGGCTGCCCAGGAGGGTGGCCGGCGTTGGGCTCGCCAGCGGCAAAGTGGGGGACGGGTCGGCAGCCATGGGCGCAATACGGATCACAGAAGCTCAGGACGACGGTGCAGTTGAAAGCGCGACTTCCCATTCTAATTAGGTGGGTACCCAGAGACAAGCGTTATCCCCTCTAAGGTGTGATCTACGGACGCGGTTGCGGTGTCCCCGAGACGAGACTGCTAGCGGGCAGACATCGATCCCCAGGTGGTCTTCAGGTACTCGTAAGATAGAATAGTGGCACGCCTTCCGGAATCCGATCCCCATGCGTTGTAAGCCATCCTCACCGTCCTGCCCGGCGGCAGTGGGCCGTGCTTGCCGGGCAAGAGCCCTCCGCAAGGGAGACATGGTGGAGGTCCTCGCGGAGCCCGAAATCCGCGCCACCCTCGATGACCACGGCAAGCTCGAAAACCTCCCCTTCATGCCCGAGATGGTCAAGTTCTGCGGCCGGCGGTGCCGGGTGTTGTCCCGGCTGGATAAAGTCTATCTGGATGGCCACCGCCGGATGGGCTATCTCGCCGACACCGTGCTGCTCGAGGGGATCCGTTGCGACGGCTCGGCCCATGCCGGTTGTCAGATGGGCTGCTTCACCCTCTGGAAAGAGGCCTGGCTCAAGCCGATTGAAGGCGACCCGGATCCTCCCCCGCCCATCGCGCTGCCCTTGCTGGACCCGGTGGGCAAGGCCTGCGGCGAAGAGGTCTTCTCGTGCCAGGCCACGGAACTGGTGCACGCCGTACGCCCCATCTCGCCGTGGGCCTCATGGCGCTACGCCCGCGACTTGCGGGATGGCGACCGCAGCCTGCGGGAGCTCGCCAACATGGTGTTTCTCTTGGTGGCCAACAAGATCCGCCGCCGGTTCAAATGGCGGCTGCACGGTATGACGCCGGGTGAGTTGCAAAACACTCCGGCGGTGAGCCTCGATCTGAAGCCCGGCGACCTGGTGCGGGTCAAGGACCGCGAGCAGATCCGAGCCACCCTGGACACGGTCGGCCGCAATCGCGGGCTGGTGTTTCTGCCCGACATGGTGCGGTTCTGCGGACAGACCTTCCGCGTGGCCCGGCGGATCGAGCGAGCCGTGATCGACTACTCCGGCCAGATGAAGTCCTTCCACAACACGGTGGCCCTGGAGGGTGTCTATTGCAGCGGGCTGCCGTTAGGGGCCTGCGGACGGAACTGCTACCACCTGTGGCGCGAGGCCTGGCTGGAAAAGGTCGAATGATGCTCACGCTGGTTCTAACACCTGCAGGCTCATGCCGACCCGCAAGTTGGCCGTCTGTTTGGCGAACTGCAGCATGTGGGGCGTTTTCAAGTGGGCCTTGAGCGCCGCTACGCCCTCCCATTTTTCGACCATCACGATGACATTGGGGCGAAGCGGCCCCTGGGGCGGCAATCCGCTGGGGGTGTCGATCATCGGCGCATAGTCGATGCAGCCCTGCTCCGCCCGCACGGTCGGCACCAGGTCCCGCAATACGGTCAGCAACTGCTCGCGACGGCCTTCGACGGCCTCAATGGTAGCAAGCACGCAAATCATGAGTCAAACCTTTCCAACGCATACATGTGCTAAGCAATACTTATCCAATAGCTTTCGGTCGGGCTGGATGCCGATGCCCGGCTCCGACCAGAGCCGGACCCGTTGCCGGCCGTCGGCCGGGTCGCGGCTGGGCAACAACGGCTCGGCCAGATCCTCGGCCAACACCTGATCGGAAGGAAAATAGTCGGACGGGTAGGTGCAGTTGTCTTTGGCCGCCAAGGCGAAGCCGAACCGCCCGCCGATGGCGCTCTGGGGAAATGCCCCGACCCAGCAGGGCGTGCATTGGGCGTGGCAGGCGTCGTGAATGGCCACCGCGGCGGTGAGCCCGCCCACCCGGCTCGGCTTAAGGTTCACGTACTTGCAGCTGTGCAGTTCCAAGGCCATCTCGGCTTGGGCCGGGCTGACGATGGCCTCGTCGAGGCAGATCGGCGTCCGCACCGAGGGCTGCAACATGGCGTGGCCCACCAAGTCGTCGGCCGGCAGCGGCTGCTCGATCATCGCCAGCGAAAAGTCGTCCAGCCGGTAGAGCATTTCCAGGTGTTGCAGCCCCAAACCGCCTTCGCAGTCGATCTGGAATGTCTGCCCGGGAAACTCCTTGTGCACGAAGTCCACCATGTTCACGTCCCAACCGGGTCGGAACTTGAGCTTGATTCGCGGGAAACCGGCTTCAGAGGCGGCGGAAATCGCCGCATGGAAGGCCTGGATGGCTGCCTGAAAATCGTCGCACGGCTCCACTCGATCAAAGGTAGGCCCCACCTCGACGGCTTGGCGATGGCCGCCGATCCGCTCGTGCAGAGGTTGGTTCTGCTGCCGGCTGAAAAGGTCCCACCAGGCCATGTCGACGGCTGCCTTGGCAAACTGATTGCCGTGGAACATTGCCAGCCGCTGGCCCAGGTCGCTGCCGGAATCGAGACACGTCCCGACCACTGCCGGGGTCAACCAATCGCGCAACAGGGCAAACGCCCCCGCCGCCCATTCACCGCTCTTCCACGGTGCATTGCCGGGGCTGGCCTCGCCCCAGCCGGTGGCCCCGCCACTGTGCATGGCCACCAGCACCGTCTCCAGCTTCTCCCGCGGCGCACCCGGCGTCGGCAACGGCCGGCGAAGCGGCAGGGCCAGGTGGAACAACTCTAGCGAATCAATTTGCATAGCAGCGATCAGGGATCAGGGATCAGAGACCACGCCTCACGGTCCACGCCCCACGGTCCACGCCCCACGGTCCACGCCCCACGATTGGCAGTCTTCAATCATGAAAGGTACCAGCATCAACCGGATGCCATCAAGGGGAGGTCCACCGTGATGCACGCGCCATGCTGCGGGGCGCTTTCCACCA